>CAZAIV010000059.1:0-4168 GCA_964485315.1 uncultured Gammaproteobacteria bacterium | reverse complement strand
TTGCAGCACAAAACCTCAATTTCAAATCCCTCTTTTCCATTGAGGTTTTCCGCTATCTTTTGGACGGTGGTCTCCACGCCGCCAATCCAGGGATAATACAATTTATTTACCTCGAGTATTTTCATTCCTTATCTTCGCTATTATATTGGTAGTCGACTTGCCCTTATTTGTGGGAATGAGTATTACCCTTCCCCCGTTTTTCTCTACCACTTCCCTTTCGAGAATCTCATTCATTTTCCGATTATTCCCCTTTACATGAATATCCGGTTTCAATTTCGCGAGCCATTTCCGAGGATCTTTCTCTTTGAATATAAAAACCGCGTCGACGGGCTTGAGTGATGCAATAATTTCCGCCCGTTCACGTTCCGGTACAATCGGACGCTCCTTTCCCTTAAGCGCACGAACCGAAGTATCCGAATTGATGCCGACTACCAAAATGTCACCGAGCGCTTTTGCAGCGGCAAGTGAATGAATGTGTCCGACATGAAGAATGTCAAAACATCCATTCGTTGTTACGATCTTTTTTCCTTTTTGTCTAGACCGACGCACAAATTCCGCAATGGCAGCAAGGTTTTTTAACCCAGTATTCTTTTGAATCATAGCAAGTGCTCTTCTCTTATAAAATTATAAACCTCTTTAACGGAAATGGCAGCCATATTAGGGCATGGAACAAGCTGGCAATGAACTCCTGGACATTGATGAATATTTTTTGACGGGAAAATATAAACCCTATCTCCAAGGGGCTTCCATCGATCGATCCCAGACCATGTATTCATAAATGCTATAGTTGGTATATTATTCGCCCCAGCAAAGTGCATGGGAGCTGACTCACTGCCTATGAAAAGTTTCGCCGACGACAAGAGATAATAGACCTCGGGGATATTAAGAGCTGCAATGGCATTCAGAACACAACCAGCATTTTCCAAGGCCTCGCTGAATCCCTTGGCAAGCTCTTGATCCTCTATTCCGCCAGTCACCACAATTTTCAAATTATGATATTCACCGACGATCAGCCGAGAGAGGGAAATAAAGTTCTGAAGTGGCCATTGTCGATAGCTACGACCAGCCCCCAGATGAACTACCACAAAATCACCAAGGCTGTTTTTCTTTATAAATTCATTCACTTCTCGCCTTTCCTCGCTCCCCACAAAAATCTTTTCCGCTGGCTTTGGCCCAAGGAAACCAAATGCTTCAGCTATATTAAAATAAACGTCCAATTGATGGGTACTCTTATTTTTCACAATTTTATTAGTTAAAAGAAAACTCAAAATCTTATCTCCAAATCCAAACCGGATCGGAATGCCAGCCCAGAACATCCCCAGAACATTCATCGGGTGACCTTCTAAATCAATTCCCAAATCAGGATTAATTTCTCGTATCGCACCGATTAGCTTGCTCGTCTTAAGATGATTAAGGAAAGAGAAAAAACTAGCGTTGTGAACATCTAAGGCGCCCTCGAATATTTTCAATGTATCAATATTTGGGTTATTTTGAAGAACATCTTTGTTCCACGGAGCAACAAGAGCGGTGATATGCGCATTAGGGAATATTCTCCGTACGGCCTCGATGGCAGGCGTAGCAAGAAAAGTATCTCCAATTCGATCCAACTTAACAATGGCTATTTTCTTTATCTTAAGAGGATCTATCTTTTTTCTCCTTATATAAAAGAAAACAACTCCTCCCGTCAAATTGATCAGTGTGGCGAGTATCTTTATCTTCCTATCCCGATAATCCATTAATCGCATGATAATTTAATAAGCAGAAAGCTCTTGGTAAACTCTAAAAATAGCATTGATTGTACTTTGCCATGTATAAATCTCCGCAGTCCGGCGCGCATTCACAGCAATCATGCGGCGTAGTCCCTCATCAACCAGTAGAGCGTTCACTTTAATGCTTATTTCTTTCACATCAGTTGGATCATCTAAGAGCAATGCGTCATATCCATCCTTGACGATATCCGCCGCCCCAGCCAATCTTGAGAAAACAACAGGGAGCCCCGACGACATGGCTTCCATTATGACGAGGCCGAACGCCTCATGCGTTGTAGGAAAAACGAAAATATCCGAAGCATCAAGATAAGCATTCAAACCACTAGAAATCTGGCCAACAAAAACAACATTCTGAGAAATTCCTAATCGTGAGGCCAATGATCGATACGGCACCTCATTATCTTTTCCAATAACCAAGAGTTTCACTTTCCTTTTAAGGTGCGGCATGACCTCAATGAGGTAGCGCAATCCCTTCCTCCCGAATTCATAGCCGCAGAATGATACAACAAGATCATCCTTCTTTAGTCCCAGTTGCGACTTTATTGCCAGTCTCTTTCTCTCGTCGGGCCTGAAAGTGACGGAATCTACCCCATGATATATCACCTCTATCTTACTTTTATTAACACATCGATAATTTTCCATTACTTCCTCCTGTACCACTTTCGATATAACTAAAACTTTTCTTGCGGTCCTTAATAACCTCCCCTCAATGAAAACGGTAAGAATATTATACGGGTTTAACATCCTCGCCATTTTCTTAATTATATATTTCAAAGAACCAAGTTCCCTCCGTGAAATTTTATTCCACTGCTTAATGCCAGCCTTATGACAACTATGCATAGTGACAACGTCGCACACCAGGGATTCCGATCCCTGGGAATGAATAATATCAATACCAAATTTTTTCCCTATTCTTGTAGCGTAAATCGAATTCAGAAACCGACCCGCAACAGCTCCTGCAAATCCACCAACTGGCATCAGTGGTCTCCGATGGACGGTAATGCCAGGCACTTTATAATCATACTGAACAGTCAGAAGATGGACCTCATTTTCCTTCGCGAGATGTTCGACTAGTTCTACGGCATACCTTGAAACACCCTTATGTTTATTGAATTCTTCCTCAACGATCAATATCTTCATATGTCACAAGATTTTTTAACCTCCAATAAAACATCAGCCGCCGTGATCGTTTCCATATTCATACACGGATAAACACACTTATCATAACTGCAGACATGCCCTCGATCAATTCCTTTTATAACAATCACTTTCCCCCCAATTGCCTTCCACCGCTTGTCATCAACAACACTATTCATAATCTCTATTGTCGGAACATTCAAGGCACCAGCAAAATGAGCTAAAACAGAATCATTCCCAATAAACAGATTAGATCTGGCGATGAGCATATAGGTTTCCCGCAAAGAAATTTCCCCCATTAGATTTTTCACCTTTGGATTTTGGATTTTTGTCTTGATTTTTTCTCCAATCTTCCGCTCAACGAGAGAACCTAAGAGGATAACCTCAATATCACACGCCAACAAAATTTCGCCGATTAAAGTGGTGAACTTCTCCGTAGGCCATCGTTTGTAGTCAAGTCCCGCGCCAGGATGAACAGCAATGAACGGCCCCGTAACCTGTTTTCCAGCAACCTTCTCAAACCATCTCCTTTCTTTCTCGGAAATATAGATCTTGGGTTGCCACTCACCGTTTTCTATCCCCAACACTCGAAGTACTTCTTCATATCTTCTCGTTTCGTGCTCACTGCGATTATACCGAAGCGGATGCGTATAGAAAAAACCGCCGACTTCCTCTTTTTTAAAACCAACACGATATCGAGCGCCAGTCAGGAAACCCAAAAGTGTCACAAAAGGTTCACCCCTCAAGTCAATGAAGAGATCATAGTGTCTCCGCCGCAAATTCCCAATGAGAGCAACATAATCATGGAGATTCGCCCGCTTGCCCGTCCTCGCCATTCTCGGATAATTAAATGTTATAATGCTCATAATAAACGGGTTACCCTGGAATATCGGTGTAGCGTTTTCTTGACAGACGAGATCAACAGTCGATTCCGGAAATGCTTCCTGGAGATATTCAAATATCGGCGTCGAGAGAAAACAATCGCCCAGCTGATCAAGTTTCACTACCAACATCTTTTTTACACTGCCCTTATTAATTTCATATCGGCGGAGCCGAATAAAAATAAAAAATAAACCACCCAGAAAATCGACTACAAAGGCGATTATTCTTACAAACTTATTTTGGTAAGCATATTTCATCGAAACGCGAGGACGACTTTATAAAAAATCAGGGGGAAGAACGAAAGAACCACCAATATCTTCGACTTCATCTCTGGCTTAATTTCCATAGATTTTCGGAAATATTCTCTCGCTCTCCGCGGG
>CAZAIV010000058.1:0-5116 GCA_964485315.1 uncultured Gammaproteobacteria bacterium | reverse complement strand
TAAATTTCGTTCCGCAGGAAAGCCCGGTCAATCATTTCAGCTCGACACCTGAAGTGGTTATTTTTGATACGAAAAGTAAATGGTTCATTTTCATGAATACGATGAAAAAATACATGAAGAGCGCCGGTAAAAACGCGCATATTATTCTTACGACAACGCTTCTCGGCAGTTTGCTTTTCTCACTCCCGGGAATTATCGCGTTTACATTGCTGAGCCGCTATACAGTACCGTTCCTGTTCGGACAGAAAGCTATTGCCGTTCTCCCTTATCTCATGCCGTTATCTGTTGCCGTCTTATGTTTTACTCTCGCGAGAGTATACACAGACTACTATCTGGCCAAAAAATACTACACGTTCCCCGTCATAGCTCTGTTACTCGGCATCGCGCAAATTATTCTTATTATGATTTCCCACCAGAGTGTTCTTTCGTTTGTCTACATTATGACCGCTATCTGGATTTCATTTTTAGTTATCACTTTGGTACTTCATGCATTTTCTCTACAAGTGAAAATATTTGAAAACAATTTTGTTGATTTCATCGGCCTTTTCAGAATGTATGACAAACCAAAAGTGCGCAAAGAGCATATGAGAGTCCTCATCTTTAACTGGAGAGATACGAGACACAAATGGACGGGCGGGGCAGAAGTTTATCTCCATGAGCTCGCAAAAAATTGGGTAAGAAAGGGTGATGTCGTCACGATTTTCTGCGGAAATGACGGAACAAATCCCAGAAGTGAAATTATTGACGGTATACAGATATACAGACATGGAGGATTCTATACGGTGTATGTATGGGCATTTTTATATTACATTTTTAAATTCAGAGGCGGCTATGACATTATCATAGATTCGGAAAATGGTATACCCTTTTTCACTCCTTTATATTCAGGTTTACCGAAATTCTTGCTTATCCATCATGTCCATCAGGAAGTATTCATAAAAAGCTTACAACCGCCGTTTTCCTGGCTCGCGTTATTTCTCGAAGCAAAGGCAATGCCGTTCATTTACCGAAATATTCAGGTAATCACCGTTTCTCCCTCTTCAAAGGCAAACATTTTGAAACATAAATTAACAAATTCCGAACCGATTGTCATTCATAACGGAGTTGATGTAAACAAATTCAGACCCGCAGAAAAAAGCAGTACGCCGCTTATCCTCTATCTGGGAAGACTGCAGTATTATAAAAGCTTGCATGTTTTTATTCAGGCCGCGAAAAAAGTACTTGAACACGTACCCAGCGCTCAATTCATTATCGCGGGAGACGGTGAAGAGAGAAACAAGCTGGAAATCCTCGCTCACACGCTTGGGATTTCGGAAAAAATGACATTCACGGGGAAAGTAAGCGAAGAAAAGAAAATACAACTATACCAGAAAGCATGGGTGTTCGTAAATCCTTCGCTCATGGAAGGATGGGGTATTACCACGATAGAAGCAAATGCATGCGGCACCCCAGCAGTCGCATCAAACGTGCCGGGGCTTCGTGATTCCATTAAGAATCCATCAACCGGTTTTCTCGTTCCTTATGGCGATGTAGATTTATTCGCGGAACATATCTTGAAAATTGTACAGGACAGTGCGCTGAGAGATGCATTCTCAAAAGAATCTATTACCTGGTCGAGTCAATTCTCCTGGGAAGAAAGCGCGTTGACACTTGAGAATATATTATATAAATTCTGTAAAAGGGGACAGAGTATGAAAACAAAAAACACGAAAAAAATAGTATCGCCCATGTAATCGAACGATTTGCATCACTATTTTAAACGGTATGAGCAATAAGAAACCAACAATTACCATCGCTATTCCTGCGTATAACGAAGCCGCTAACATCGGCAACGTGCTGACAAGTCTGAAAAATCAAAAATATCGTGGCGTCGTGGTACGAAATATAATCGTGTATACCGATGGAAGTACTGATACAACTGTGGATGTGGTCAAAAAAGCGCAACTTGATTTCCCAATTTTAAAATTAAAACAGGGAAGAAAACAGCTTGGAAAATTTCCGCGTCTGAATCAGATATATAAAGATAACACCAGCGATGTTCTCATTGTGCTTGATGCAGATATCGCTCTTGAAAACGATCATTTCATTCAACATTTTTCCGAAAGCATTCTGCATGACAAAGAAGCAATGCTGGTTTCAGCCCATGAAGTGCCCATTATTCCCACTGATTTTGTCGGCCGGATCATTGCCTCCAGCTATACTATGTGGGATTATATCCGCTGGAGTATCCCCAAGTATGACCATGTACAAAATCTCTACGCGAGAGCGACTGCTTACCGGGGAACATTCTCAAAAGACCTATATATTCCGGATAAAGCAACTGAAGAAAGACTCTATCTGTATCTCATGGCGAAAAAAACAAACGGATATAGATATACCCGAAAAGCCGTTATCTATTATTTGCCTGTTAGTACTATTGAAGAATATATAAAACTTTCAGATCGGGCATTCGGCAGGCCTCAACCGGCAGTAAATAAACTTGTTGGCTACGATGCAACGTATTTATATCCTATTGAACGAAAATACAAAATACGGGGAATTCTTACATCTCTTCTGCATGATCCATTCTACACTATCCTTGGAATGGGATTAGGCTTTTGGTTAGGCAGGACAACTCTCTCACGACATTCAGCAGACTCAGCAATTTGGGAAGTATCTCTTTCTTCCAAAAAGCCTATTATTCATAACCTATGAAGAAACGTAACAAGAAGAAGCTTATTATTTCCTCGTATGACGATATAAAAAATCCGGTCTATGCCGGAGGAGGAGCCCGTGCAATTCACGAATTAGCTTTGCAGCTAAAAAATTTCTACAATGTCACGGTCATAACAGGAACCTATCCGGGTGCGACAAATAAAACAATACAAAATGTTAAATATATACGAATAGGATCAGACGTTTTTGGAAATAAAATAGGACAACTGGTGTTTCAAATCAGTCTTCTTTCATATATTTACCGCCTTCCTTATGATGTGTGGCTTGAATCCGCAACACCGCCATTTACTTTTTCCTTGCTGCCGCTTCTAAGCAAAAAGCCGGTTATCTGCTGGGTAACAATGCTTTGCAGTGATGATATGCAACGTAAATATAAGATAAATTTTTCTCTTGTTGAAAAACTGCTCTCCCAACTTTATTCTTTCATTATCGTTCCTACACCATGGATCGAGAAACTGACACGAAAACTCAACGCGCATGCTCTGATAAAAGTCATTGAGCCCGGAATTGAAATAAAACGATTGCCAGAACACGCAAGGCCGCGAATAAAACCTGCTTATATTCTTTTTCTCGGTAGAATTGAAATTAACCAAAAAGGCTTAGATCTCCTTCTCGCAGCTGTAAAAAAGTCAAAAAAAGATATTCTTCTCTACATCGCAGGAACCGGTGCGGAGAGTGAAGAAACAAATCTGACAGAGCTCATCAATACATATAATCTACAGAATTCTGTACGTGTATTTGGGAGGGTAGAGGGAGAAAGAAAACAGGAATTATTGCAGGAAGCAACTGCATTGGTTCTTCCTTCTCGATTTGAGACATTTGGCTTAGCAGCATTGGAAGCGCTCAGCCAGAAAAAGCCGATCGTTTGTTTTGACCTACCCCAACTTTCCTGGATTCCTAACACTATTTCATGGAAGGTTAAACCATTCAGTGTTCAACAATTAAGTATTCTCTTGGATAACGTATATAGCGGTACATTGAGAAAGCATATTACACACAAGCAGATTGAAGAAATCTTATTCATATATTCACGTGAAAGAAGCGCGCATAAATTTCATTCATTCATTCAGGAGGTTAATCCATGAACAGTAATCAGTTTCTTCAAAATTTGTACGGAAAAAATGTTTTTGTCATTTCTCCTCATTTTGATGATGCCATACTTTCAGCAGGCATGTTGATTTCCGAATTGAGAGGAAAAGCAAACGTAACAGTAGTTAATGTGTTTACCAAAGCACATAAAGAACCCTATACTCTTTCGGCAAAACACTTCTTAAAAAGCGCAAAAGTTACCGACGCATTAATGCTTTATAAAGACAGAGAGAAAAACGATACTATGGCGCTGCAACGTATTCATACGCATGCAATCAATCTGGAAGAAACTGATGCGCTATTTCGAAAGAAGAAAAAGATGACAATTATAGGAAAATATATCGCTGAGTTCGATCATGTTTACCCTACCTACCGATGGCACGTAATAGGCAAGATCTCATCTTCTGATCCGGCCATATTGAAAGTGAAACGAAAGCTGCAGGCAGTAATTCCTAAAAATGCAATCGTTGTCGCTCCTTTTGGAGTTGGTAATCACGTAGATCATATGATTTGTCATATTCTTTGTAAGGATCTATTCCCCAATTGTATATTTTATCTTGATTTTCCCTACATCATCCGATCTCATGCTACGTACATAATACCAGCAGGATATATGCACGTTTCAGTACCTGTTAATCGAAAAATGAAACAGAAACTTGTCAACGCATATACCTCCCAGGTAAACGGCCTTTTCCCGGGCGGTATTGTGCCGAAACACAAAGAACAATTTTTTACAAAGCATGACAAATAATATGAACACTATCATTGCAACAGACCTAAACGAAAAGCTCTTAGCAGATTGGCAGACTCTTTGGTTAAGTTCGAAAAACGCAACAATCTTTAATTCACCAGAGTGGTTCACATCAGCTGTTGCATCGTTAACAAAAAATAAACCATTGATAATCGGCGTATATGACAATAACAAGCTTGTTGCCGTTGCTGGATTTATCAAAGAAAGAATCTATGGAATTCCTGCTCTTGAAAATCCCGGAAAAGAATTTGCGGACAGACAATCATTATTAGTTGACTTTCAAAACAAAGCTGTAATGAAATATTTTTTTAATCAACTTGAAAAACAAGGAACTGTGTATCTTACACAACATACACAAGAAAATGTCAAACAAATACGAGAACATACAATTGATTCCAGTTGGTTTCAATCTTCCGCTAATCCTTATATCGATTTTACTGATGGAATACATGGAAGACTTTCACAGCATCGGAAAAATAACATTAACAATAGATTGAAAAAACAAGACCATGAAGTCAGGCTGATAGTTACACAGGACAACCTTGTAGACAAATTACAAGT
>CAZAIV010000057.1:0-3714 GCA_964485315.1 uncultured Gammaproteobacteria bacterium | reverse complement strand
ATTAGGTTAATTAGAAATTATGAAAATCTCCAGACTGCGCCTCGCCATTCTCGCAGCTATTTTCGCCAACATTATTTGGGGCGCAGGCGCACCGATTTTCAAATGGTCACTAGAAGGAATTGGCCCATTCACATTAAGCTTCATCCGCTTCGCCGGACCGGCGCTGCTGCTTCTTCCCTTCACGATGAAAGATCTGAAAATCAAACGAAAACATTGGCTGACGCTTCTATTGCTCGCTTTTTACGGGTTCATCGTCAATATCACGCTTATGCTTGTCGGGCTCCAATACACTGAGAGTATCAATGTGCCGATCATCGGTTCATCCGCTCCGATTTTCCTTATTATCGCATCATTCTTCGTCCTGAAAGAAATTCCGAAAAGAAAAGTGATTTTGGGGATGATCATTAGCCTGGCAGGGGTTCTCGTTATTATTCTCAGTCCCATCTTCACGCATGGATTCGATGTGGAAATCTGGGGAAATCTCCTTTTCGTCATTTCTATGCTCGGAAGTGTCATCTATACTGTTCTTCTGAAGGAAATCGTCGATGAATATAAACCGTTGACACTTACTTTTTGGACATTTGTCATCGCGGCAATCTATATTCTTCCTTTTGTATTTATAGAATCGCATGGAATAGGATTTCTGCAGGGAATAAGCGGACAAGGATGGATCGGCGCCGCGTATGGGGCAATTCTTTCTTCGGCAGTTGCATATATCTGCTATACATACGCGCTAAAATTTATTTTGGCAGATGAAATCGGTATTTTCCTCTATATAGATCCTATTGCGACCATTCTCGTCGCCATTCCGCTTCTTCATGAGCAACTTACATTTTCTTTCATTTTGGGTAGTGTTTTTGTCTTTTTCGGCATTTTCATCGCTGAAGGAAGGTTGAATTACCATCCGTTTTATAAGTTAAAAGGATTGGCGAAGGGAGTCCTAACAGTCTTTATCCCCTAAATTAACCGCTATTTACTCACCTTACACAGTTGTCATTCTGGAAAGCAAGCGACAGCGCGACTTTCCCAGAATCAGATCCTGGATGCGTTCGTTTCACTCACTTACCAGGATGACGCTATGTTGCGTAATATGAATTATTTAGGTTGAGGGGGTTTAGGAGTAGGTACTTCAGGCGGCTTGTTTATTGGTTGTCTTCTAGACCGTGGGATATACTTCTTTCGTACGACTTCTTCATGCGGAAGACGCGGTTTATCTGTAGGAACAATTTCAAATCCAGGATCACGTTCTACTGCTGCCATAACGCTAGCACCACTTTACTCCGAGCTTGCCAATTTGTCAATATTTAGCTATAATAGAGAAGCTATGAAAGCTTCTATTCACCCGAAATATAATCCGCAAGCACAGGTCATCTGCGTGTGCGGAAATAAATTTACCGTGGGATCGACCAAGGATGTCATTCACGTGGAATTATGCTATAAATGCCACCCGTTTTATACTGGAGAACAGCGGTTTACAGACACAAAGTCGACAATTAAACGATTCGAAGAGAAAAGATCCGCAGCGCAGCAATACAAAGCAACGGCAACGAAGAAAAAGGAAGAAAAGAAAAAATCGGATCAAGGCCCCAAGAGTCTCCGGGAAATGCTGCAAGCTCTTAAGTAGCCAGAAAATTAACCTAATTGCTCTAATTTCTAATTGATCTAAACAATTTAAAATTATCAAATCCTTTTTTTTAGAAATTAGGTTAATTAGGAATTAGAACTTTTTTCTATGGACTATCGTTTTATTCAGATACAAGATCTTGAAAAAAAGATTGAAGAAACCAAATCACTTTTGGAGGATCCTTCCATGTCTGATATGGCAAAAACGGAAATAGCCGATCTGGAGGCGCAAAAAAAAGCGGTTGAAGACACAATGCAACCGGATGAAGAAGAAAATACGCTGGATGAACGCAATGTAATTCTGGAAGTGAAAGGCGCTGCCGGCGGAGACGAAGCGAAGATATGGTCTGAAGAATTGCTTCGCATGTATACGAGGTTTGCCCAGATGAAGGGGTTTAAAGTCGAAGAGCTTGATGATAATGTTATTAAAATCTCAGGACGAAACGCGTTTAAAACGTTCAAATATGAAGCAGGTGTCCATAGAGTCCAGCGAGTGCCCGAAACAGAAAAAAGAGGAAGAGTCCATACATCAACGGCAACCGTTTCAATCCTTCCCGAACTGGAAGATATTGATTTGCATATCAATCCGGAAGATATCGAATTTGAAGCATTCCGCGCGGGCGGACACGGCGGACAAAACGTGAATAAAGTCTCAACTGCAGTTCGCCTAAAACATGTCCCAACGGGCATAGTCGTCGTCTGCCGAACCGAACGGTTCCAAGGGCAGAATCGTGAGATTGCCATGTCGATGCTTCGCGCGAAATTGTGGGAAGCGGAAGTAGAAAAACAACAGAAAGAAATCGCGTCACTCAGATCCACGCAAGTCGGACGAGGTATGCGAAGCGAGAAAATCAAAACATACAATTTCCCCCAAGACCGGTTAACGGATCACCGAATAAAAAAATCCTGGAGCAATCTCCCTGTCATTATGGAAGGAAATATCCCCCAAGCAGATTACTCGCAGATCAACGCTTCAACAGAACAAACCGCTGATGAGAATGAATAATCCCTCATACCTCGCAATTTGTAGGTTATAGGCTTAGAATCTTGTTTCAACTAACTTTCTTTTTCCTCGATAAAAAAGCACGTTTTAGGCTCAAAACTGACTTGACACACCCTCAAGAGAAGGTTACAATATGTATAACGAGAAAATATCGAATAGCTATGAGCTATATTAGAATTGAATGTGGTCCCATAATGGGACAAAAAAATGTCTCTGCATACCTCGAAAGTAAATCAGGCTGTTCTCCTCAGATGGCTAATGGCCGGTTGGATGCTCTGTCTAAACTAACCCAGAAAGCTAATTTATTTCATGCTGAAGAAACGCGCTATCAACACCTCCTTAAGCCGGGCAGATTAATGATTGGTAACATATTGGATCGTACAGCACAAAGTCTATCCTCTAACCTCATGCAATCTCCCAACATGCGCGATGCAGCACAAGATATAGTGGCATTTCGAAAGCACGAGAGAGACCAAGTGGACGCAATGCTACTACCAAATAAAGAGGACGTTTTAACAGGTGTAAACCGAATAATCGGGGAAGCGCAAGCATTATTCCCTGAACCAAAGACAGCAGTAGTAGATGCGGAAGCGATTATAGAGCAAGCAAGACGACCAAAAATAAATCTTCATTTCACGAACGGCAAATGTCTTCATACGTGATTCAGGCTGCGTCGAAGGACATGTCCTTTTTCTTATACTTCTCAATCTCTGATAAATCTTCATCCTTCAAAATTTTCGCCAAGTGTCTTCCGCCTGCCAAATGCGGCAGGACAACATAGTCCGCGCCGGCCTTATACAATCGTTTCGCGTCATCTATGTCATACGCCATCACGACAATTTTCGCCTTCTTATTTTCGTTATTCATCCGTTCAATGAGAAGTAAATTATCTTCCATGTTCGAAACAGTAGAAACAACCATTTTCGCTCTATCAAGATACGCGCGTTCCTGAATTTCAGGATCACTTATATCACCAAAGATACTCTTAATACCTCGCCGGCGTAAGTCATGAACCACATCCGGATCAAAATCGACAACCAATACATTTTCGTCTTTTTCCAGCGACTTAATAACACTCATCCCCATCT
>CAZAIV010000056.1:0-1730 GCA_964485315.1 uncultured Gammaproteobacteria bacterium | reverse complement strand
GCATATAGACATAATGGCTAACCTGAAGGCTGATATATTGAAGATACTTGGAGACCAGACCCGCCTGCGCGTCGCGCATCTTCTGGCCTCCTCGAAGAAATCTCTCTGCGTGTGCGAGATCGTCGACGCCCTGAAGCTCCCACAGTACCAGATCTCTAAGAGCCTCGTTATGCTTCGCCGGGCCGGACTTGTCGAAGTTGACCGCAACGGAACCTGGGGCTACTATCATGCTGTAACAGACGATAAACCGAATACCGCCTTATTCGAATTCGTAAAAGAATTCTGTAGCGGTGAACCATTTGAACAAGACCTCGCAAATCTCGACATGCGACTCACTTTGCGTGAATCAGGTAAATGTGTCGTCGGTTTCGTGCCAGAAAAAGAATTGAACCGACTCCTGAGGAAGAAGGGAGCGATAGCAGTTGGGCGAAATTAAATTCGATGTTCAGACGCGCGAGGTGATCTCCGTGGCTGCCTCTGTCGCGGCCAATTGTCTCCCCTGCCTCCGTTATCACTTTGCCGAAGCGAGAAAGTTCGGATGTTCCAGCGAAGCTATTGAGGAAGCTGGAAAAATAGGGCTGACGATAAAAGACCGTCCAAGAAACGATATGGCGAAACTTTTTGCCGACCTCGTGTCGCACGAACGCGAAGCGATTGACAAATGAAACCCGAGTCAGTGTCGATAGAAGAGAAACTAATGATTTGCGCCTTGCCCTTTGCGCTATGCGCATTCACAACCAATTGAGGAGGATCTAAAATGCCGACCTACGAATATCATTGTAAAGACTGCGGCTACACTTTCGAGATAAGTACAACCATCGCTGAAAAAGAGAAGAAGGAGCAGGAGGGAAGCCTGGCCTGTGAAAGCTGCGGCAGTCCTAAAGTCGAGCAGCTCTTCGGCGGTTTCTCCATTGTGTCCGGAGAATATCTTAAGTCATCCGGTTCTTCCGGCGGGAGCTGCGGATGCGGCGGCGGCGGATGCTGTTCATAAACAAACTCTAAATCCTAATTTCTAAATCCTAAACAAAATCAAATAGGGTAAATGAAAACTCAAAACTGTGGGAAGACAAACCGAAACTCTATCAGGACGGTCTGTAGTCGGCTTTGATTTATGGATTTTGGTATTAGAGCTTGTTTAGAGTTTTTCGCCTACAAGGAGAACAAAAATGCAGACAACTGAAAAGATTAAAAGTGCTAAGATCGAGATTTTTGACCCGCCGATGTGCTGTCCGACCGGACTTTGCGGGCCGAATATAGATCCCGCGCTTCTCGATGTGAACGAAGCGATACTCAGGATTCAGAAGGAATTTGGCGATAGAGTCAACGTGAAAAGGTATCTTCTCAGTCAGCAGGGGCCGAAGTTCATGCAAACAAAACAAGTCATGGAGCTCCTCAAGAAGCATGGAGTCGAAGCCCTTCCCATCACAATCGCAGACGGGGAAGTTGTCAAGCAGAAAGCTTATCCGACATATGACGAGTTGGTGGAATACGCAAGAAGGAAAGAATAGAACTCCAATAATGCTCAATGCTCAATTCTCAATGCTCAATTAGCGATGAGAATCAGTTACGAAATGGAAATTGATAATTGATTGTTGAGCGTTGAAAATTTGTTTTAACTGACAACTTAATGGCAACAAAATGAATTACACAAAATATCTCTTCTTCTCCGGTAAAGGCGGAGTCGGCAAGACAACCATGGCATGCGCCACCGCCCTTCACTGCGCCCGTGA
>CAZAIV010000055.1:0-5353 GCA_964485315.1 uncultured Gammaproteobacteria bacterium | reverse complement strand
CGATATTGCCTTGAAGCAACGAAGACGGCTTCGCGTTTTTGGCAATCTTCGCCATTTTTCGAGTAATTGTGAAGATTTTTTTAATTGAGGGAATATCGAATTGATCTAATGAAAGTATGTCTTTGCCTTTGAATTTGCCTCGTAATTTTTCTTTATGGATTAGTGTAGGCATAAAAAAACCAGAGATGTCTCTGGAGTTTTACTTTAACAAAAAAACAGACGTCGGTCAACCCCCCACTTTTTCAGCATTTTTTCAGTCTTGTTTGCTTTAATACAACACATACATTTATGCTTCCTTCTTTTCTTGCTCAATGGAAAATGTTTGTCGCGAGTATTACCGCGCTTGCATTAACCATAACACCAACTCCGGTTCCGTCATCAACCCAACAGACAAATGCCACAACCGCAGTCAACGTCAGAACGTCCACGGGAACATCGCGTAATTGGGCAGGATACGCCGCGACAAGCGGAACATTTACCGAAGTCAACGGCACATGGACAGTTCCGAATGTGAGCAGCAGCGGACACGCGTCAGCAGATGCGACATGGGTGGGCATCGGAGGTATTAAAAGCAGCGATCTTATTCAAACAGGCACACAAGCAATAAGTAATAGCTCGGGACAAACTACGTACTCAGCTTTTTTTGAACTGCTTCCGTCTGTAGCACAAACGATTCCTGTTTCAATACATAGCGGTGACTCTGTAACCGTCTCTGTTTCACAACAATCAACAAATCAATGGCAAATTTCTCTCAAAGACAATACCACCGGTCAGAGCTATCAAATAACGACTTCATACACTTCATCTCTTTCTTCAGCCGAATGGGTAGAAGAAGCTCCGAGCAATGGACGAAGTATGCTGCCTCTGGATATGTTCGGCACAATCCAATTCAGTAACTGCAGTACAACGCAGAACGGATCACAAATGAACATATCTCAGGCAAACGCGCAATCAATCACCATGATTAATGCCACAGGTCAGGAGCTTGCCGCGCCATCCGCAATCAACAGCGACGAAGCTAGTTTCAGCGTGACGCGAACAAGTGCAGTCTCAAATAGTCCGATTCCGGAGTTCGACAGAAATCCAGGAGGATTCAGACGGCATGGATTCGGTATAGGGTCATATATTCCGCGAAGAACATATAGAATCCAAACAACGATTACACCTGAACCGACAGAAACAGACACTGATGCTGACACAGGAACAACATCGGCAAGAATATGGGAGAAAAATCCCCATGTCTTTTTCCGCATACCAAACAGGATGTTCTTCATGAGGCACTAAAAGGCGGACGAACCAAATTGTTGATCAAACTAATTTTTTAATCTTTCATTCGTACGAATAATGCCTTTTGCTTCCCGATTTGATCTGCAAATCCACAATTCCGGAAGACTTCTTCTTTATCGCTTATGGTAATCACTTCTTGAATGCCTTTCTGTTTCGCTTCAGTAAGACATCTTTTGATTAATTTACTTGCGATTCCCTTTCTCCTATTGTCATGTACGACATATAACGAACGTAATTCAGCAATCTTTCGTGTATATATATCAATTCCGGCACATCCGACAATCTTGCCTTTTATCTTATAGACAAAAAAATTATCAATATATCTTCTTATTTCTTCCTTCGACCTGGAGAGCAGTCCGCCTTCTTTTGCTCCCAACTGGATTAAATGAAATACAGCATCAATATCCGAAAACGTCGCTTTTTTAATCATATTTATGTGTATTTATATTCTCACCTTATGCAAATACGTTTCTGGTAATCCGTCAGTAGACGGAGCATCCAGAATCGATTCTGGACAAGCCAGAAATATAGTAACTGCGTAACATGAGTTATATTCTTTGTTTTACCCCAATGTAGGTGTATCTCTTTTTAAATTCATTGAGATAGTCATTCATCCCCGGGATAAGAGAAGAGAGATGCTGCAATGTGCCATCTATCCATACCCATGGATCGACAAAACGAGGCTTATTCACGCCGTAGAATTCCGCCTCGCTTTTCGAAGCATAATAAAAGTCTTTTCCTTTTTTTAACCGATTCAGAAAAGCATCAATTTTCTTATCCTTTGCGTCTCTCATCTTTTGCATGAGTACATCATCTGTTTGAAAAAAATCATCTTCAGTTAAAATATGTTTTTTTACTGCGTGTTTCATCGCTTCTGCGAGAAGAAAAAATGAACCGTGTGATGTAGGATCAAGCCACATTAAACGAGAACAATTCAGAAAGAGAATCGCGAATACGCTTGCTATACGAAGATCATCAAAATAGAACCGCTCGCCTTTTTCCTTTATTGATGATAGAAAAAGTTGTATGATCTCCTTTGGAATAAGACCGAATGTATACCCGTCCCGCATGAAATAATCCCACCTATCTACCGAGACCTCAGGCAATTTATTGTCCAAAAGAGGAAAATTCTCTTTTTGCAGAACCTTTTCTATCTTCAACCCGTGTTTTTTGCAAATTGAAGGAATCTCCGATTGTAAAATTATTGTTTTGGTAAATTTGTCGTGATATTCCTGAAGCGGATCATCAACGACGAAATCGATCACGTGGGAAAACGCAGTATGCGGTATATCGTGAAGAAGTGAGGCTACTTGTTCCTCAATTGGTCTGTTATATGTATGCGATAAATACCACGTTCCGATACTATGCTCATATCGCGTCACATTCCTCTGCGGTTGAATGAAATGCACTGATCCGTCCTGGCTGATATGTTTGAGCCGCTGCATCGGACGGGACTGAATAAGATCAATGATTAATTGATCATCGATATCGATCTCCCCGTATATTCTGTCATTAATTTTCATAGTGGAAGTGTAGCAAAAAGTTTTTAAAATGTATATCTGTGTAGAAACAATGGTTACGCAGCAACCCTAACAGGAGAAGATTCTGCCGGAGGCAAACCCAAACTTCCCAAAACTTGATTCTCGGGCAATTTTACCAAAACAGTACCTTTATCACCTTTATTGACTGTGAAAGTATATCCACCAGACTCGTTTTCATTTACACCGCATGCATAGACTATCCTCCTAAAATTAAACCGCTCATCAATTCCTAAATCTCCTAGCTGTCCAGGAACAATAAGAGGTTCACTCGCAACTCTCTCAACTTTTAGACGACCATTTTCATCTCTTCCTAATAGCGCAACA
This sequence comes from uncultured Gammaproteobacteria bacterium, assembly GCA_964485315.1. Lineage (GTDB taxonomy): Bacteria > Patescibacteriota > Microgenomatia > Levybacterales > UBA12049 > DAIDHK01. The sequence goes on along the minus strand of CAZAIV010000055.1, from coordinate 2,201 downwards.
CCAAGGCTATAATTGAACATGCGTCTGTCTGTAACCGATGTATCTTCCGTGGAGGTTATGGTAATACCATGTATCGGTAAAATTGCTTGTTCTTTTTTCTCGTCTAGCCAGAATAAACCCGCTGCTGTACCCATCCGCCATTTTGACCAATCGGTTGAATGAAACTCCAAATCATGAACTGCTTTAGCCTCTTTCGACTTTTCGTCATACGTCACAACTTGCAACTTATGATCATATTCCTTATTGTCAGGTCTGAAGAGAAATGTCTCTTTTCCATCATATATTCTTCCGATAGGTGTCATATTTTTCCCTGGACCCAAAGACTCCAGTACTGTAGTTTCCGGCATCTCGCCAAATGTATTAAAACGAATGATTGCGGGATACGGAGTATAAGTAAATTTCCCGTCTAATCCTTTACTCTTCCTGACAACAGTCAATCCGCATAATCCATCAGGGTTTGGACTGGCACGAAAGTCTTCAAAATTATCTCCCAATGATCCACCCGGACTCTGCCGTGGAGACCAAATCTGCTTGCTTACGACAATACTTGACTGACCTTCTACGCGTGAAGCAATAAGCGAATTATAATCAGGCAATCCATTCGGAGGAAGTATGTTAAGTGGATTTCTACCAATATAAAAACGTGTTCCATTAGGAAGTCTTACAAGTGTTGCATTAAATCCAACTCCTTCCAGTATTTCAGTCTTCAATGTGTTTTTCCTTTCTGGATTTTTTTGGATAGGCGATTTTGGTTCAGCAACATTCTCCATAGATCTAAAAGTTGATCCACTCAATCCATACATCGGCAACTCGAGTCGTGGCATATACTGTTATTCTGTTAATACATCATTATATACACAAGTTTTAGGGGAAATACAATACCTTACTTTATGCAGTTTGAGGCCAGTGGCGCTTTTTCTCCCTTTGCAACCACGCTTCATGTGTGTCTAAAATCTTTACTACCTCTTGATCATTAACTTGAGGAAAACTGGCATAGTATGCGCTAACCGCACCGAGAAACGTATCATCTGACGGGACTTCAAGAGCTATTAACTCATCAGCTTCTGCTTCAATAATTTTCGCAATTGGTTGAGTCACAATAGGTACTGCAACAATAATTTTTTGTGGATTATGATGTTTTAGTTCGATAATACCTACTCTCAACGTCAAACCTGTCGCAACACCATCGTCAACAAGAATAGAAAATTTTCCTTTAGAAGAAATTATTTCATGTCCATGCATATATTTCATTCTCCTTCGAGATGACTCTTGGCGCTGTTCCATAATTTTTTCTTTTAGCCAAACTTTATCCGCTAAGGCTAATTCTTTTCGTGTTCCGACTAGGTGACCGTTTTCTGCCACAGCTGCAATTGCATATTCAGGTTGATCTGGACGACTGATTTTACGGGTAATTATTAAATCAAGAGGGGCATGCAGAAAATGCGCTATTTCTACAGCTGTTACCACTCCACCCTTAGGAAGCGCATATACAACAACATCTTTGCCTTTATACTTTCCCATCTTTTGTGCAAGCAGCCGACCGGCCTCTGTTCTATCTGCCAGCCTATTCATACTCTCTTCCCTGCTTGTTCGCTGAATAATTTTGATCCTGCAAAAAAAATCAGCAATAAACCAGAAACTATACTCGTCCACATTGCTGTTGCATGCGTCGTAAAACCCAGCAGAAACGGAGCAATAATTGCCAGGACACCAAGAACTTCAGCAGTCCAATACTCCCAGGTTTGTTTAACATTTTCTACTCCCTCAATAAAAGAAACAACTATCGTTGCTCCGCCAATCAAAATGCTTGCCCACAGAGCAGGAGTATTACTTGTATAACTAAACACAAATGGAGCGATAAGTAGGATAAACCCCACAATTCCAGTTAACCAATACATGCTTATTCACCTCCTCTCGTTAAAATTTTCAAATGTCTAATCTCTCTTTACTCAATTTACTGTTGCTGCATAAAACCATTACCTCTCGATAGGCATCATTTAACTATTCACTCATACTTTATGCTGTTTTTATACTCCTAACTAAAATAAAATGCATTGATGTGTACTGGACGGGGACATCGGTAACACTTTGGTATTTGTCGTATAGTACTTTTCAAGATACTGCAGAGGGGTTAAATAGTCAAGAGCTTGATGAGGCCGGTATTCGTTGTAATCAATTAACCACTCAAGAAGTACTTCATT
>CAZAIV010000054.1:0-3505 GCA_964485315.1 uncultured Gammaproteobacteria bacterium | reverse complement strand
CAATACCGCTCATCGATTTTTTATCATGATGAAAAACAAAAAGAAATCGCGGAAACATCAAAAAAAGAAATAGAAAAGTCGGGTATATTTGAAGAATCGATTGTAACGACAATCGTTCCGTTCACGAAATTCTATCCGGCCGAAAATTATCACAGAGATTATTATGATCGCAATCAATCCGCTCCGTACTGCAATTTCATTATTGACCCGAAAATTCACAAGTTGATGGAAGAATATAGGAAAGATATAAAAGAGGAATACCAATATTAATTCTCAATTTCCAATTATCATTTTATTTTTACCGCAGCGGGTTTTAACCATCGAACACCAAGATATACCAGAGCCAGTTTAATAAGTCAATTGACCATCTATATAATGAGGAGCAGATACTGCTCCTCATATATAATACCTCACTCTTTGTTTTACTTTTTCTTCATACTGCACATTTTGCAGTCGTTTTGATGCGTAAATACTAAATAGACTGCTGCTAGTCCGACCAGGACATAGATAAGTGATTCAAGTACAGGAACCGAACCGAAGAGTGCTGAAACAAGGTTAAATTGGAATAGTCCAACCAAACCCCAATTAAGTCCTCCTATGATGACGAGAACAAACGAAACCATGTGTAGCATTTTCATCGTTTTTCACCTCCTTTCACTACTCTATACGTAGCGTATGCCTTTGCGGGATAAATTTCAAGGAGTTTTTTGAAGAGGTTATTCTACGAATGTTAATGCGATTCCTTTTTTATTTGCCCGGCCGGTTCTGCCGATTCGATGAATATAGTCTTCATAATCGGTAGGTGGATCATAGTTGATGACATGGCTGACATCCGGGATATCCAAACCGCGAGCCGCAATATCAGTCGCCAATAATGCCTGAACGTGTTCCTGTTTGAAAGAATCTAAAGCACGTTGTCTCTGATTCTGGTTTTTGTTCCCATGAATCGCAGCGACACGAAATCCCCGTCTTTCTAATTCTCGGGCGACTTTATCAATTCCCCATTTTGTTCGTCCGAAGATAATGACTTTACTAAAGTCTTTTTTTACCAATAAACCGTGCAGGACATCGATTTTATTTCTTCCGTTTATTCGAATAATATCCTGATCTACAGTAGAAGCTGCCTCCTGAGATTTAATTTTAATAATCATCGGATTATGGAGAAAACTTCGCATGACTTCCCGAACATTATCCGGCATGGTTGCTGAAAAAAACAGCGAATGACGAATCTCGGGTAACTGGGAAATGATGAATTTTATATCATTAATAAATCCCATGTCCAACATCCGGTCGACCTCGTCCAAGACAATATTTGTGTATTGTCCAAACTGCAATTTTTCTTGTCTGGAAAGGTCTTTTAATCTTCCGGGAGTTCCGATGACGAATTGAGGATGACGCCGGAGATCAAAAATTTGTCTTCCCAAACTTGCGCCGCCAATACAGAGAGCGCTGTACAGATGAAGACCTCGAACGAACAATTTGAATTCTTCCTGTATCTGTATTGCCAACTCACGTGTGGGAGCAATAATGAGTATGCGTTCCTGCGGATAAGCAAGCACTTTATCGATCAAAGGCAGTAAAAAAACCGCGGTTTTTCCTGTACCTGTTTGCGCCAATCCGACGACATCTTGTCCATTGAGGACATACGGAATCGCCTGATCCTGAATCGGTGTCGGGACAGTATATCCGCGATCGGCGATTCTTTTTTTCAATTCGTCACTGAATGTGAGATCCGAAAATGTATGCGTAGGAACGTATTGCTCAATTGTCTCTTGCTGTTCGGCTTTTCTGACAAAAAGCCGTTCATCGAGTTTTTTCACCATTCTACGATTGGAGAAACGGCGTTTGTTCTGTGTAAATCGATTTGATCGTTGTCTGTTTTGTCTGTAATACATAGTTTTCGCAAAAGAAATGTATCTGCCTGCTTATATAAGAATTTAATCCAGAAATGTGGTGAAAAGATACATAGTAGGAGAAGTAAATAATGAGGTATCTTTATCTTACCGACAAATTGTTAATTACAATAAGCAGATAGATAGATTTCTATCTGCCAAAAGCTAGTATAGCAGAAGCAAGTCCTAAAGTCAACAGACTATAGGTTTGGCCTTGTTATGAGAGTATTGACACGGGCCATGCAGATAGATTAGTATAGGTATATTATGAATGATCGAGTCATTATTACTAATAATTTTTCTCCCTTTACTTGTTCCAAGAGAACGACCGGGAGGGTTTTTGCTCTATAAAGCAAAAAAAGATGATTACATCAACCTCCCTGAATGGGGGTTTTTTTATGAAAATATTTTTTACGCCGGGACCATCGCAATTATATCCGACAGTCAAGAAACATCTTGCAGACGCTCTGAAAACGGACTTGCTTTCGATGTCGCACCGAAGTAATGAATTTTTTGACATGTATGCTGGATTAGAGCAGTCCTTGCGTGATGTGCTTCATATCCCCAAAACACATTCGATATTTTTCGTTAATTCGGCTACGGAAGCGATGGATATTACTATCAGAAATTGTGTCGAAAAGAAAAGTTTACATATAGTAAACGGGGCATTTGGGAGACGTTTTTTTCAATCCGCGCAAGAGGTGCGAAAACAAGCGGAAATATTTGAAACTGATTTGCAAGCAATTGTTCCATTGAGTGAAATTAAAATTCCTAAAAAATCAGAACTGATTTGTCTGACAGAAACAGATACAAGTGTCGGTATGTCAATACCGTTGGAAGAAATATATGATTTGAAAAAGAGAAATCCCGGAAAGCTTATCGCAGTTGATACGGTTGCATCAATGCCTTATGTAGATCTGGATTACTCTTTGCTTGACAGTGTTTTTTTCTCCGTGCAAAAAGGATTCGGCCTGCCAGCAGGTTTGGCAGTGATGATCGTGAGTCCTGATGCGCTGGAAAAGGCAAAATATTTGCAACAGAAAGGATATGATGTCGGAACGCATCACGGTTTTATTCCGATGAAAACATTCGCTGACAAACGACAGACGCTTGAAACACCGAATGTGCTTGCTTTGTATGTATTGGGAAAGGTTGCAAAAGATATGCAGAAGGTCGGTATTAAAAAGTTGCGGAGAGCGACTCTTGAAAAAGCAAAAAAATTATATTGTCTGATTGAACGAAGCGATGCTTTCTCTCCGGTTATTTCTCAGAAGAAATATCAATCATCGACAGTCGTCGTCGCGAAGTTTAAAAAAGACGTAGCGGAAGAATTACGACAGTGGCAAGAGAAAACGGGACTTATTATCGGAAAAGGATATGGAGAAAAAAAAGATACGCAAATACGGATCGCGAATTTCTTCGCGCACCAGGTGAGCGATGTTGAAAAACTGGTAAATATGCTTTGCAGAGTATAAGATTGTCATTTTTCTTGACAAGATAGGCACTTGTCTCTATAGTTTCTTTAGAGTTACACATGCCAGATACATTTTTTACGAAATTAGATAATCTTTGGTTGCAGAAAAAGTTTCTTTGCGTTGGCTTAGATCCTGATA
>CAZAIV010000053.1:0-16341 GCA_964485315.1 uncultured Gammaproteobacteria bacterium | reverse complement strand
TCCTTTTTTTTTTTTTTTTTCAAATGCATCATAGACAACTCGCTGTGCGACAGTTTTCTTTCCGTCACGCATGAGTGAATTAGTAAACTTTGCAACTAAAGCATTGTTATATACATAATCCGGCTGTACTTTTCTTTTTTCTACTTTTTTATGTCTCATAAACTCCTTTCAGTCGTAATAGACAAATACTACCAATTTCAAATAACCCAATTTTCATTTGTTTATTTGTAGTATTGGCATGTATTGGAGTATTACTACGCTGCTTTAGCGTTTGCTCTGACTAATTTCGCACCGTACTTACTCCGTGATGTTTTTCGATCAACCACTCCTGCTAAATCAAATTTGCCTCTCACAATGTGATATTTCACTCCGGGCAAATCTTTCACACGGCCGCCGCGAACCAGAACAATACCGTGCTCTGACAATGAATGACCGATTCCCTGAATATACGCTGTCACTTCCATTTTATTGGACAGCTTCACGCGAGCCACTTTTCTAAGCGCAGAATTCGGTTTTCTCGGCGTCATCGTTTTTACCAACGTTACGACACCACGCTTCTGCGGTGAATTGATTTCACTGTATACTCGATCTTTTGCGTTAAATAAACGGCGTAGACCGGTTACTTTTACCTTTTTTTCTTTACGTTTTCTGCCATGTCTGGCAAGTTGTGATAATGTCGGCATAAACTCCTTTCAGTCGTAATATACAAATACTACCAATTTCAAATAACCAAATTTCTCATTCGTTTATTTGTAGTATTGGTATGTATTGGTAGTATTTCCTGATATTATAGCACATTCAGCCTTGAACCGGCGATGTGTCGGCTACGGTTTCTAAAGCGCCGGTTTCATCGTATGCTTTTCCGTCAACGGGTATGAGTCGCCCGATAATAACATTTTCTTTCAAACCAATCAGAAAATCTTCTCTTCCTTCAAGCGCTGCTTCTGTTAAGACTTTTGTCGTCTCCTGGAATGAAGCTGCTGATAACCAGGAATCAGAGAATAATGCAGCTTTAGTAATTCCCAAAACAATCTGTCTTCCGGTTACGGGATTTCCACCTTCTGAAAGAATTTCTCCGTTAATCTCTTCGAAACGCGCTTTCGAGACAAAGTCTCCGGGAGTAAGCGCAGAATCACCGACAGAATCGATCATAACCTTATCAGACATTTTTCGTAAGATAACCTCGAAATGTTTATCGTTAATAATAATCCCTTGAGATTCATATACTTTTTGTGCTTCGGTCACGATATATCTCTGAGTCGCGTTCAACCCGCCGATTTTCAATACTTCCTTCGGATCAAGATTTCCTTCTGCAAGAGGTGTTCCTGCATTGATGTCATCCCCATCCGACACCGAGAGTGTTGCGGCAAGCGGAACAAAGTATTCCTGTACTTCAATAGGTTTAATCTTTGTATTTTTCACTTGCACCATATATCCTTCTTCCGTTCTATCAATCTTAACCCGCCCGCCAATTTCAGTTACCGGAGCAAGATTTTTCGGCGTACGCATTTCAAATAACTCTTCGACTCTCGGCAATCCTTGCGTCACGTCCGACATAACAATGCCGCCAAAATGTTTTACTTTCATCGTCAGCTGTGTCCCCGGTTCACCGATACTTTGCGCCGCGACCACACCGACAGGCATTCCCATTTCTACTCTTCTCTTTGTAGAGAAATCCCAACCATAACATTTCGCGCAAATACCGTAAGATAATGTACAGGTAAGTGCAGATCGGATGGTCACTTCCTTCACGTCCGCATCAATAAGTGCTTTTACCGCGTTCTCATCAATCTCCGAGCCTGCCTTAAGGATAATCTTTCTTGTCTTCGTCACTGCGTCTGCTGCTAAAATACGTCCGATAACACGGTCGGCAAATGACATAGTCCGATCCTTATCATCTGCTGCAACGGTCATTCCTTCCTTTGTTCCGCAATCTTCTTTCATGATAATAACATCATGTGAGACATCAACCAGACGACGGGTTAAGTACCCTGCGTTTGCGGTTTTCAAAGCACCATCCGTCAGACCTTTTCGGGAACCTCTTGTTGAAGCAACATACTCAAAGACTGATAATCCCTCTCTGAAATTAGATTTAATCGGGAGTTCGACGATCTTGCCGGTCGGATCGAGAATAAGCCCGCGGATTGCTGAAAGCTGTTTCAACTGTTCAATCCCCGCTCGTGTTCCACCAGATGCAATCATGGTTCTGATAACATTGGTCGGCGCGAGATTTTTCCATGTCAGATCAGCCAATTTATCCGTAACGTCAAGCCAAACGTTATTTGAAAGACGCTTTTTTTCATCCAACGTGATGAGTCCTTTCTGGTATTCGTCATCAATAAACGCGACCTTCTTTTCCGACTCCTCAAGCATCTTAGGTTTTTCCTTGACCATTTGACTGTCAAAAATTGATAAAGAAACTCCTGAAATCGTTGACCCATAGAATCCGAAATTTTTAATACTATCGATAAGATTTGCAACTTCATCAGCGCTATATTCTTTCATCGCAGAAGTAATAATCTTCTTAATATCTGACGCATTGACCACCTGGTTCATATACTGCATTTGCTCAGGCAACACTTCGTTAAACATGATTCTTCCTACTGTTGTTTCAATTAACTTTACTTTTCCATTTGTTGTAATACGTACGTTAACCGGTTCGCGTAAACGAACCTTCTCCATATCTCGAGCCATTAAAACACTTAATGTATCAGGATATTCAGAAATTTGCTCATCTGCTTTTCTCAATGATTCATCCATTTCTGTCAGGAAATATACACCAAAGGCCATTTCTTTGTTCGGAAGTGTTATCGGACTGCCATCCGCTGGTTTGAGCAAATTATGGCTTGGCAACATAAGCTCAATTGCTTCCTCCTGCGCTTTTTTCGACAACGGAATATGCACAGCCATTTGATCGCCGTCAAAATCAGCATTATATCCGGTACAAACACATGGATGAAGTCCTATTGCCGATCCTTCAATCAGAACAGGAAAGAACGCTTGCATACCAAGTTTATGTAAGGTCGGCGCACGATTAAGTAAAATCGGATGATTCTTGGTGATTTCTTCCAAAATATCAAACACTTCAGGCGGACGCTTCTCAATATATCGTTTTGCCGATTTAATATTTGTAGCTAAACCGCGCATGATTACTTCACGAAGCACAAAAGGCTTAAACATTTCAAGCGCCATTTCTTTCGGAAGACCGCATTGTGTTAATTTCAATTCAGGAGAGACAACGATAACCGAGCGGCCGGAATAATCAACTCGTTTTCCCAAAAGATTCTGTCGGAAACGGCCTTGTTTACCGCGTAACATATCTGATAGTGAACGAAGCGGCGCTGCGACAGTCTGACTTGAGCGCTGTGACGCATCAATTAACGCATCTACCGATTCCTGGAGCATCCTTTTTTCATTACGCAGAATTATTTCAGGCGCACCGAGCGCAATAAGATGCTTCAAACGATTATTCCTATTGATAACACGACGGTATAAATCATTCAAATCACTCGTTGCGAAGCGGCCGCCGGCCAATTGCACCATCGGACGCAAATCAGGCGGAAGAATCGGCAATACGGTCATAATCATGCTTGCAGGAGAAACACCCGCTTTACGCATCGATTCAAGAAGTCTCAATCGTTTAATAAGTTTCAAATATTTTTGCCCTGATGCCTTATCGGCTTCCACCCGAAGTTGCGCGATAAGTGAAGATAAATCAAGGTTATTGACAAGCTCCAATAACGCATCCGATCCTGTTTTAATTGTAAAAAAGATCGGTATATCATATTCAAGAATTTTGAAATATTCATCTTCCGACAGAACACTTGATACTTTCAGGCTCTTTAATAATTTAAGAAGTGTATCTCCGATTTCATCAAGTTTCTTTGATTCCGTATCGAAATTTTCATTTAGCTTCGCAATCCGCTGACGTTGATTCAAGTCAAGTTCCTGGACAATAAGTTGCTTTTGTTCCCGTTTCACATTGATTTCTTTGGTGTCCTGCTTCTTTTCCTTTAAATTACTTTTCAGCTTTTCTTCCTCTTCAAGCATGTGGTTCTTCAAAACCGTACGTCTCTCTTCTATATTCTCCGCGAGCGCCTCAACTGCTTTCTTTTTCTTTTCTTCGTCAACTGAAGTCACGAGATACGATGCATAGTAGATAACCGACTCAAGGCTTTTCTGTTGTACATCCAAGACAGTAGCTAAAGGAGATGAAGAGCCCTTAAAGAACCACACATGCGCACATGGACTTGAAAGAGTAATATGTCCGATTCTCTCGCGTCGAACACGGGATAATGTTACTTCCACGCCGCATTTATCGCATATAATTCCTCGATAACGAATTCGCTTGTATTTTCCACAATAACATTCCCAGTCTTTCGTCGGACCAAAAATCCGCTCATCAAATAAACCGTCTTTTTCGGGCCGAAGCGTGCGATAGTTAATCGTTTCCGGTTTGGTGACCTCACCATACGACCAATTCAAGATATCTGCACGACTTGCGATCATGACCTTCAACGATTTAAAATCCAAAATAGTCGGGTCTTTCATGATTTTTTTTGTGCCATTATTGTTCATTTGTATGCGCTCCTTCCGTTACCGCGCCAGCTTCTGAAGCGTTTTCGATCTCGACACCGGTATGTGTTTCGTCAATAACGACTTCATTTGCTTCCAGACCGGTCTCCAAATCCTTCACTTCATCTTTTATTTTTTCAGCTTCGACCTCTTCTTTTACTTCAGCTTGCTCATTATACAAAGTCGCTCCTATAGGAACAACATTGAGTCCTAAAGACTGCAACTCTTTGATCAACACTTTAAATGATTCAGGCACTTTCGGCGTCGGGATATCAACGCCTTTCACGATTGCTTCAAACGCCTTCGCCCGACCAACGACATCGTCGGCTTTAATTGTCAACATTTCCTGTAAAATATGCCGCGCACGATGTGCTTCCAATGCCCAAACTTCCATTTCTCCAAGCCGCTGTCCTCCCATTTGCGCTTTCCCTCCAAGCGGCTGCTGAGTAACGAGTGAATATGGACCGGTTGAACGGGCGTGCGTCTTGTCTTCAACCATGTGAATTAATTTCATGACGTATTCAATCCCGACGACAACAGGATTTTCATACGGTAATCCTGTCCGTCCGTCATACAGGATTATTTTTCCATCCACCGGCAATCCGGCTTGCCGCAATAATTCAACTAATTTGCTCTCTGAAACACTTTCAAATACCGGTAAACCGACCTTCATATCCAATTTTTTTGCCGCAAGACCAAGATGAGCCTCAAATACCTGGCCTATATTCATACGCCCCAAAATATTTAAAGGGGAAATAATAATATCGACCGGCGTCCCGTCTTCAAGATGAGGCATATCGGCAACAGGAAGAATTCGTGAAATAATCCCTTTATTTCCATGCCGTCCTGCTAATTTATCTCCAACAACCACGTGACGATACTGTGCGACTTCGACAATAATTTTTCTCAAAGCGCCGGGTTCCAACTCATCACCGTTTTTCCGATCAAGAATCTGTACACTGATAACAGTTCCTCTTTCACCATGCGGAATACGAAGACTGGTGTCGCGAACTTCCCGGGCCTGTTCACCAAAGATTGCCCGAAGGAGACGTTCCTCCGCAGTCAATTCTGTTTCGCCTTTCGGAGCAATTTTCCCGACCAAGATATCCCCGGGCTTTACCTCGCTTCCGACAACGACAATCCCTTCTTCATCCAAATTACGTAAATCCTCTTCAGCCACATTTGGGATATCGGGAGTAATTTCTTCAGGACCAAGCTTGGTCTCAACGACGGTTGCTTCGTATTTTTCAATATGAATAGAAGACAATACATCCTCTCTCACTAATCTGTCCGAAATAACAATTGCGTCTTCATACCCCAAGCCGTCCAGAGAAGCATACGCTATTAAAAGGTTTTGTCCAAGCGCTAATTCTCCGTTTTCTGAAGCGGGCCCATCAATGAGAATGTCGCCTTTCCTTACATTCTGGCCTGTGGAGACAACTGCCCGCTGCGTATATGCAGTCGCATTTGATGTACGCCGGAACGTTTCAATCGGAAAACTCTTTTTTTCTTTTTTCGCATTTTCAAGAATAACTTTATTTCCATCGACATATGCGATTTTTGCATCATACGGCGCGGTAACCACCCGCCCCATAACGCTTGAAATGGTATGTTCCATTCCTGTTCCGACAATCGGACTTTCCGGATGCACCAGAGGAACAGCTTGGCATTGCATATGTGTTCCCATGAGGGCGCGAATTCCGTCGTCGTGCGAAAGGTATGGAATTAAGGAAGTGCTTGAACCGACAACCTGCCGCGGTGTCACGTCAATGTAATTGATGAGCGTCGTATCGGATTCGAGGAACTCTCCTTTATGTCTGGCCGGCACGCGTTCTTCGGTAATAATGCCGTTTTCATCGATTTCCACACCTGCGTGCGTGATATAATGAGGCTGTTCATCATCTGCGGCAAGATAGACCAGTTCATCGGTCACTCTGGAAACGGTTCTGCTTCCCCTTTTCTCTTGTACAACTTTTCTGTATGGCGTTTCCAGAAAACCAAAATCATTCACGCGGGAGTATAAAGACATATACGTAACTAACCCGATATTCGGACCTTCGGGACTTCGAATCGGACAAATTCTTCCGTACTGCGAACTGTTAATATCACGAATCGAGAAAGCTGCGCGCTCTCGGGAAATACCGCCTGTTCCCATAACGGTCAAACGGTTTAAGTTGTCTATTTCGGATAAGGGATTTGTCTGATCGAGGATTGTGGAGAGCTGGGAGGTGCGGAAAAACTCGTTAATGGACGCCATAATCGGACGCGCGTTAATGAGGTTTACGACAGAAACAGCTCCTTCTGTCTGCAGTAAACTCATACGTTCCTTAATACTTCGCTCAACTCGTAAAACACCGACGCGAAACGCGTTTGCCGCAACAAGCTCGCCTACGCTTCGGACACGGCGATTTGCCAAGCTGTCAATATCGTCAACAATGCCTTTCCCCTGTGTTAACTGAATAAGATAGGCAATCGTTCCGACAATATCGTCAACTGTTAATACCTGACCTTTCGATGCAACAAATCCCGGTGTATTCGAAAGCTTTTTATTTACTTTATATCTTCCAACTGCTCCGAGATCATAGCGTCTGTTATTGAAAAATAGGTTAATAAATGATTCACGAACCTTATCTAAAACTGCCGGCTCGCCGGGATGCATTTTACGAAAGATTTCAAGCAATGCTTCCGTCTCACTTGTCGTTTCATCCTTCACCAGCGTGTTTTCAATATATGAATCTTTCCCTTCGGACTCCAATCCTGTAAAACGTTCCTTAATCGTCTCGTTGCCGGAAATACCAATCGCTCGAAGGAATGTCGTTGCGAGAAATTTTCGACGTCTGTCAATCTTTACAGTAATGGTTCCATATCTTGTTGTAGAAAATTCTAGCCATGAACCGTGAACCGGACGGATTTCCGCAGTATATAATGTCTTCCCTGTCGCCGGATCATGGGATGCCGTGAAGAAAACTCCGGGAGAGCGAACGAGTTGGTTCACAACAGCGCGTTCTATACCATTGACGATGAATGTTCCCCGAGTCGTCATCTGCGGAATATCACCCAAGAAAACTTCTGCTTCCTGGATTTTTTCTGTTTTCAGATTTTTCAGAGCAACTCGGACATACAAAGGAGAGTCATAAGTAAGACCTTTTGATAATGCAACTGCCGGATCGTTTGATGGTTCACCAATTCGGTAATTATGAAATGTCAACGTCCAGTTTTTACCGGTAAAATCCTCAACCGGGGAAATTTCCTGGAGAATCTGTTCTATAGCTGTATCCTGAAACCACTGATATGATTTCTTTTGCACGGCAAGCAAATCAAGTGGTGGCAACACAGAATATGTTTTACCCCAAATTTGACGCTCTAATTTTTTATTGGTGGTTGGTGTTTGTTTTGGCATCAGATCAGAGAGCTAGCAGGATATATTGGCTTACGCAAAAAAAGACACAGAGGCCTACCCTGCATCTTACGTTACAGACTATTGTAAAGTTATATAATGTATATCATACATATAAATACGTGTCAAGGGGCAGGATATTTCTGTTATAATACGTCTATGCTGACCTCTTCCGAAATTATCGAAAAATATATTTCATTTTTCCAATCACGCAAACATATACAAATTAAAGGAGATTCACTTGTCCCGCAGAACGATCCAACAACATTATTCACGAGTTCCGGCATGCAGCCTCTTGTTCCCTACTTGCTCGGCGAAACACACCCGTTCGGCACAAGATTAGTGGATATACAAAATTGCTTTCGCGCAGTGGACATAGAAGAAGTGGGTGATAATCGGCATACCACGTTTTTCCGCATGCTTGGGAATTGGAGTTTGGGAGATTATTTCAAAAAAGAAGAAATCCCCTGGCTCTGGGAATTCCTGACCAAAGAATTAGGCCTGCCTAAAGACAAACTTTATATAACTGTATTTGCAGGAAACAATAGTATTGAATTCGATAAAGACTCGGAAGATATATGGAAAAAAATATTTGCTCAGGAAAAGTTAGAACCTAAAATTTTTGCCGATAATACAAATTGGTGGAGCCGAAGTGGATCTCCTGAGAACATGCCGGTTGGCGAACCGGGCGGACCGGACACAGAAGTTTACTACAGATTCGATGATATGGACCACGGGAAAAATTGTGTAGGAGACGACCCGACAAAATGTGAATGCGGAAAATTTCTTGAAATCGCTAACTCTGTTTTTATGCAATATAAAAAAACAGAAGACGGCTTTGTTAAATTGCCGCAAAAGAATGTTGATTTTGGCGGAGGCTTAGAGCGTTTATTAGCTGCTGTTGAAAACCAACCTGATATTTATCAGACCTCATTACATAAGCCAATCATAAAAGTAATTGAACATGTCGCCAACTCAGCATATCAAGACCAACAAAAACCAATGCGGATTATTGCCGATCATTTTATCTCTTCTGTATTTATCACCTCCAATCATGTAAAACCTGCCAACAAAGAGCAAGGATATATATTGAGAAGACTCCTTCGGCGTGGTTTAGATAATTTCTATAGCCTAAACGGCAAAGACATCTCACCTATTCTTGAAACAATTGTCGATCAATACAAACAAACCGATCCTTATTTACTTGACCAATATGAGGAAATTAAAAATACTATTCTTGAAGAAGAACAAAAATATTACACAACTCGTATATTAGCAAGACAATATATTGACAAAAAGTATAAATCAATAAGCTCGGGACAAATAAAAGAAACTCTGCATGACGGAGAAATCAAAGAAATATCAGCCGAAGACGCGTTTATCCTTTATACGACTCATGGTCTCTCGCCTACCCAAATCAAAAGCTTAGGTTACCATTTCAACGATCAGGAATTCGCAGAGAAAATGGAAGCGCACCAAGTGCTTTCACGCAAAGGTGCTGAGCAAAAGTTTAAGGGTGGTCTCGCAGATCATGAAGAGAAAACTATCATGGGGCACACAGCAACGCATTTGCTTCATCAGGCGCTGCGCGATGTTTTGGGAAATCAGGTGCATCAGACAGGATCGAATATTACCACTGAACGAGTTCGCTTTGATTTTAATTATGATAAAAAGCTAACTGAAGAAGAGATAAAACGAGTTGAACATATTGTTAATCAGAAAATCCAAGAAAATCTGCCGGTGCATTTTGAAGTAATGCCGTTAGACGATGCAAAAAAATTAGGCGCTATCGGATTATTCATGGATACTTATGGAGATAAGGTAAAAATATACTTTATTGGCCCGAAATCTTATTCAAGTGAGCAAACTGGTCATTCTGGGGAGCCAAAGGCGACTCCAGAATCCAAAGTAGATCCTGGTCAAGCCAGGATGACGAAACCTTATTCCATAGAATTTTGCGGCGGACCGCATGTCGATTTTACAGGAGATCTAAAATCGTTTAAGATAATAAAGCAGGAGAACCTTGGTGCAAATATGAAACGAATTTATGCAGTGATCGGTTAATTGTCATCCTGAACGTAGTGAAGGATCTATTATATTCTTAGATTCTTCTCAGCCAATGGCTGATCAGAATGACAAAAAAATGAACAATTATATTTTTTTGTCAACTTTTCACTTTGCACTTTTAACTTTAAACTTTTTATGAAACTGCCTATTCCACACCTATCATTCGGCAAAAAACAGCCAAAGAAGGCATATTTCCTTTGCCTTTTGCTTCGTGATGAACAAATTTCGGCGTATATCCTGGAAGAAACGAACGGACAACTGCAGTTAGTCAGTAAACAGGAAGAAGTACTTCCCGCCTCTATCGAACAGGAAACTCCTGAACAGTGGCTTGAAATACTTGATCGGATAATCAGTAAAGCAGAGGAAGCTCTTCCGAAAGATATTCTGACGCATAAAACAATGTTCGGCGTGAAAGAAGGATGGGTAGAAGATAAGAAAATAAAGAAAGAGTATTTGACGAAGATGAAACAGGTTTGCGATTCGCTTGATTTACAACCAATCGGTTTTCTGGTAATCACCGAAGCAATCGCGCATCAAATGCAAGAAGAGGAAGGCGCTCCTCTTACCGCAATCTTGGTAGAAATCGGTAAACAAAAGCTTACCGTATCGCATATACGTGCAGGGAGGATCATTGAGACGCAGCATACCGCTATCATCGAATCACCTGCCCAAACAGTAGATGCATTATTAAAACATTTCACGTCCGTAACTGTTTTGCCCTCGCGTATCGTTGTGTACGACGGAATAAATACTGACCAGATCGTTCAGGATTTTATCTCGCATCAATGGAGTAAGAGCCTCCCCTTCCTGCATATGCCGCAAATTACATCTCTGCCGCATGGGTTTGACGCACAATCGGTGATACTTGGCGCTGCAGAACAAATGGGATTGCAAGTAAGTAACCTCAATCTCAACATGCTTCCAGCACAATCGAAAAATGATGAAGGAATACAAAATTCACCCGTCAACATGCCGTCCGCTGCAGAAAGCCAAACACTCGCGCAACAATTCAGTCAAAACTTTAGCGATGAGGATATTCCCCAAAAACAGGAACCAGCTGCCTCTTTGGAAACATATAATGAAAACACGAAAATAGTTCCCGCCGAAACTCTGGGATTTTTTGAAGAAAAAGATGTGGCAGACATTCCACAAACACAGTCTTTGTCACACGACCAAGAAAAGTTTCTCCAACAGAATCCTGAAACAAAATCGAAAACAAAAAGATCTCTTCCGGGTATTTCATTTTTGAGCGGAACGGGACGCAGGATTACATCAGGCATTGGAAGCATATTCTCAAAAAAACCTCGTATTGCTATTGCCGGTCAATCTATTCCCCGCTGGCTGTATATCTTGCCGGTTATTCTCGTTCTTATATGCGCAGGAATCGGCTGGTATATTTTCCAGGTTCAGGCCACAGTTACCTTACATTTGAAACCTAAAGTTGTACAAGAACAGGGAAATATGACATTTTCAACAGCCAATGGGAATAATTTTTCTAACAATACTGTTTCTGCAAAAGATCTTTCGGTCGATATTAATGGATCGGTAAGTACAAACACGACGGGAAAAAAGAACGTCGGAACACCTGCAAAAGGCACGGTAACACTGTATAATAACTCTTCTTCATCTGTCCAATTATCCTCAGGATCAACAATTACCTCTTCTAATAATCTTGTTTTTATACTGGATAATGATGTATCTGTCGCATCCGCATCCGGAGATATTTTTTCAGGGACAAAGCCGGGTACGACCGATGTCAATGTAACGGCCAAAGACATCGGAACCAACTACAATCTTCCATCCGGTACCACATTTAGTGTCAGCGGCACGAGTGATGTCGCAGCGAAAAACAATGCTGCGTTCACCGGAGGCACGGAAAAACAAGTCACTGTCGTCAGCCAGGTCGATTTGAACAAATTGGCCGGTGACTTGCCGACAAATCTGCAAGATAAAGCCAAGCAACAACTGCAAGAGAAACTAAACAGCGACGAATCATTATTACCCGATATCACCTCTACGTCGTTGTCAAATAAAGTGTATAGTGCCAAAGTAAATGATTCTGCTTCATCTGTTACATTGAAAGCAACAGTAACATTTCATGAAATGGCGTACAACAATACTGACCTCCAGCAGTTGGGAATGTTTTTATTAAAAGACAAATTTACCGATAATGAAGCGCTGTCCGGAAAGGGTATTACCGCTGATGTGAGTAATGAAAAAGTTGCCGACGATAACACAGTCAACGCAAATATCGATCTGAAAGCAGGACTTTTACCCCAACTAAATAAACAAAAATTACTCGGCCAAATTACCGGAAAATCAGTTACCGACGCGCAAACACTTCTTTCCGGAGAACCGCAAGTCGAATCCAGTACGATCACTTTGCAGCCAAATATTCCGTTCATTCCTAAGTTACTTCCTCGTTTCCCTAATCACATACATATTCAGGTACAATCAAATGACTAAACTATATTATCAAAAAAGTAACACACGCCTTTTGCGGACAAAAATACGCTTATTGGGTGTATGTCTTTTTTTTATCGGTATTTTCGGACTTATATATGTGTTCTTTCCAATCCTTTCTTTAGAAGTATACATCGCACCCGCGTTTGCGGCGAATACCGTCGCCTCGCCGATTCCCAATGCGGCAGTACTTTCTTCCGTGACGCTTCAATCTCTGTGGTCAAATGCGGCAAAATCCTTGACGCCTGTTGATTACTCTAATGCCGCAAATTGGTACCCTTCCTATAATCCTACTGCATCAGCTATACAAGCAACGCACCAGATGTTCTATCTCTCAATCCCCAGTCTCGGCATTGAAAATGCAATTGCAAGCAATGCCGATAATGATCTTGACAGTCATTTGGTAAACTACGAGGGGACGGCAACGCCGCCGGCCAAGGGAAATGCGGTCGTTTTCGGGCATTCAACTCTCCCGCAATGGTTCGATCCGCATAATTATAAAGCAATATTCGCGACACTCCACACGATCCATATAGGCGCAAAAATTATCATTACAAAAGATAATGCATCCTATACGTATGTTATAGATAAAATCAGCATTGTTGATGCAGACGACACCTCTCCGCTAGCGCAGCAATACGATGCAAGTTACTTAACGTTAATTACGTGTACCCCGCCCGGAACAACATGGAAGAGACTTATTGTGCATTCCCATCTTGAAAAATTGACTGATACTTCTTTACAATAGAAACCTAAAGAAGTATCAGTCATCCTGAGTGTATACGAAGGATCTTTCTTTTCTATGTATATGAATTCAAACACGACAACGAAACTAAAATCTTTACTGATAGAAATTTGGCCGATATTCTATCGCATTATCAATGGTTCAGTCTATTTTATTTTTCGAGTTGTCCGCTCATCAATAAAAATTGCGATACAACAAATAAAAGACATATAGTCATGTTTGATGAATCATCTCTCGCGCTTGAAGCGATTCGAAAAAAACTTGTGGGAAAAAAGCTTACGTATAAAGAGATCTATGCCATCATGGATGAGATTTCTCATAAACGGCTTGGCGATATTTTGACGACGTATTTCGCTGCATCAGGATATTCAAACGGGTTTAGCGCCGAAGAAATTTATTATCTCACGAAAGCTATGGTTGAGACGGGAGAAAAACTTCACTTTAAAGGTATTGTCGCTGACAAGCATTCCATCGGCGGCATTTCAGGAACGCGGACAACGATGATTGTCGTACCGATTGTCGCATCGGCAGGATTCACGATTCCGAAAAGCTCCAGCAGAGCAATTACCACGCCGGGCGGCACAGCAGATGATATGGAAGTATTAGCTCCAGTGATTTTCACGAAAGAACAGATTTATAAAATTATAGAAAAGACAAACGGCTGCATTGTCTGGGGCGGAAGTTTTAACATAGCGCCGGCAGACGATGTGATTATCAAGGTCGAAGCGCCTCTTCTCTTCGAGAGTTTCGATAAAGTACTGGTATCCATCATGGCGAAAAAAATCGCTTTCGGTTCAAATCACGTCGTCATAGATCTCCCTTACGGTACGCTTGTGAAAGTGCATCGTCTGAGCGATGCTGCGGTTTTGAAAGAAAAGTTCGAACATCTTGCTGCAAAATTTAATATTAAAATTACTGTATTGATCCACGAAATGAGCGAACCGGCTGGTCGCGGTATCGGACCAGTCCTTGAAGCTCGAGAAGCATTACGCGTCCTTGAACAGCATCCTGACCGTCCGCTTGATCTGGAAGAAGATGCGCTTAATCTTGCGGGGTCACTTCTCGATGTCTGCCTTCAGGACAGCCCGAAGCATCTTCAGAAAAAAATTAAAAAAGAATTCGGCACGGGAAGAGAATGGGCGAAAAGTGTTTTACATAAAGGAAGCGCATGGGTAAAAATGAGAGAAATTATAAAAGCGCAAGGAGGAAACCCTGACATTACAAGTGATTTGCTCAAACCGGGGAAATACTGTCATGAAATCCATGCAACAGAAAACGGGAATATACATGCAATTCAAATTCAGAATCTTACAACTATCGCCAAAATTCTCGGCGCACCGGCACACAAGAGAGCCTGTATCTATTTAGATAAAAAAATTGGCGAAAAAGTGGAAAAACATGATATACTTTGTACGTTTTATACCGACAGCCGGGTAAATTTGAAAGAGGCTGTTGATACCATACGTAACTTGACATTGTATACAATAGGATAGAAAATAATGTTCAATTCTCAATTTACAATGTTCAATCAAATCATAATTTTTTAATTTCTAATATTTGATCATTGAACATTCATTGGAAATTGGTACTTAAAAATTGAACATTTGTGAAAACCCTTGAATGAAAAAGATAAAAATACTTATTATTATTTTCGTTGCTATATGTTTCTTCGCCTATCTTTGGTGGCTTCACGGGACATCTCCGGTAAATGCAAGTGACACCACGCAAAAAACATTTGTCGTGCAGCACGGCGAACCGTTGCGTCAGATTGCGAATCGTCTTGCATCGGAAAACCTTATCAATGATCCTATTGTGTTTTTCCTCGTCGCGAAAGCAAACGAATTGGATAATAAAATTGAAGCTGGTGATTTTCACCTTTCCCCCAATATGTCCGCTCTCGATATTGCCAAGACAATGACGAAAGGAACGATGGATGTCTGGATAACTGTTCCTGAGGGCTACCGGGCTGCCGAAATAGCAGATGTACTGAAGCAAAAATTCCCGCAATATACGCCGACTTGGCAGACAGATCTCCAACAAAACGAAGGATATCTCTTCCCTGATACGTATTTACTGCCGAAAAACACGACAATTGATCAGATTATCAAACAGATGCGGGATAATTTTACGACCAAATACGATGGTATATTGCCGAAAAATACACAGTCCTATACACAGGAACAGATTCTCACTGTCGCGTCATTGGTAGAAAGAGAAGCGAAATTCCCGGAAGACCGGCCGCTCGTCGCATCAGTTATTTATAACCGATTACAGAACGCCATGCCTCTGCAGATCGATGCTACTATTCAATACGCTCTTGGCTATCAGACAGATGAGAAAACATGGTGGAAGAAGAATGTAACTGCTGCTGATTTACAACTTAACTCGCCGTATAATACATATAAGCAGGTGGGATTGCCTCCCGCGCCGATTGCAAATCCAGGCCTCCCTTCTCTGGAAGCAGCGGTCAACCCTGCAAAAACTGATTATCTCTTTTATGTATCGGACAAATCAGGCCACAATCATTATGAAACAACCTTAGATCAACATAACGCGGATATTTTGAAGTATAGCGTGCAATAAGCGGTATCATTTCTTTCCGGATTCTTCTTGTATTCGTCGTTTTCTTCTATCAAACACTTCTGCTGCTCCGAGAACCACTCCCCCAAATGCTGTATACCCTAATGTTGCTTCTTTCATGTACGGAGACATCTGCGACAAGACTAATAATAACGGAACCGCAACTGCGACAGAATAGAAAGTCATTTCACCTAGTTTCGCAAATCTCCTTCTTATAGTGTGTTTTTTGCTTCCTTCGTCCGGAGAATTTCCGGAGCGTGATTCAATCGGCATACGCGTAGTATTATAGTTAAGAAAGATAAAATATACAAATTTTTTTATTTACTTTCTCGCGGGCTTTCGGAAGAATTTTCTGCCATGCGTCGTAAGACGGGCAATTGTGTGTGAGGGTTTCTCTACAGCTTCTTCTGTTTTTTCCTTCGGCTCTTGTTCTTCATCAATATCTTCCGTCGCAACTTCTCCTATATCATCATATCCTGCCTCATCTTCCATCGCCTGGATGATATCTTCAACC
>CAZAIV010000052.1:0-2257 GCA_964485315.1 uncultured Gammaproteobacteria bacterium | reverse complement strand
ATGGACACATAAGCAGAGACAGACCAAGGTAATTTTGGATTCACATTTTAATATTACCCTGTCCTCTGCTTTTTTGTGTTTGGAAAAACCTGTGCACCGGTTCTATATACTTATGCACAAAATGTATTGTACCTTCTACGTTATCTCTCCCAAACTTTATCATTCGGCACGAAGTCTACTTGATACTCAGGAATACCGATAGAAATTCCATACTCCTTCGCGCTTTTATATAATACTGGATTTGCTAGATCAACTTTAAAAATTTTTCCAGAGTAAATAATATAATGATACTTATCATTCTTATAATCCGCATACCAATTGGAATGTAGCTCATCAAACGAATGACTTATCTCTTCAGCTATTTCATCTGCTTTATTTTCATGAATCTCAATTGTATGAAGCGTCCATTGTTTTAACCAAGGAGTTTTATGTTCCGGTGTAATTGGTTCAGCTTTTGTTTCAATGATTTTTACTTTCTTTAGCAAAGAAGTATCCTGCAAGCTTTCCTCAATAATCACGCCCTTATAATTCATTTTATCTTTATAAACTCTTCTTTCGTTATTCCTGATTGTTTTATAATCGCCAATAATGTTCCATTTGGAAGATCTCTAAACTGTAACCTGCGTATAAAATGTCTCAGTCTCTTCAGGAACTTCTTCGTCGTGATGTTCTAAACTCTCAATATATAATTCTATTGCTTCTTGAGCCATTTTTTTGGCATCATCCAAATCTTTTCCATACGTAACACAACCTGGCAATGAGGGGACTGTAACCGTAAACCCTCCTTCAGGTTCTTTTCGTAATGTGATGGTATAATTGCGAACTTTGTGTTTCATATATATATTTTAGCACAAAAGCGCAAGAAGTTTTTTTATCGTTTGTGATGTACTAGTTATTTAGATACAATGAAAACATGATCTATGAGGCTGTAATTGTTTCTGAGTTACTCTTTCTTTTCCTTTTATCAAAACAACTCACCCGTTCGCTTTCATACTTTCTCTATACGCTCAAGTTTAATCAGACGTGGAGCACGATCGTTATCGCAATCCTTTTCTTACCCGGAACTATTGTCCATGAACTTTCTCACTGGATTATGGCAAAAATATTATTCGTCCCTACCGGAAGAATGTCACTGCTGCCGAAGTTAATGGGATCAACAATTCTCATGGGAAGTGTTTCCATCGCCAAAGTTGATCGTATCCGCTCTCTTCTCATAGGAATTGCTCCATTCATCACAGGATCATTCATCATTCTCTCTTCATTCTTTTTCATTTTACCAAACATTCATTCATTGGGTTATTGGGTTATTTGCCTATTTGTATATTTACTGTTTGTTATCACAAACAGTATGTTTTCGAGCAAAAAAGACCTTGAAGGATCAATAATTTTTATTAGTATATGTATGCTCCTGTTTTCTCTTCTCTATTTTTTTGATAGACATCTTTTGCAGCAAATACAAATGATCCTTTTTCTTATTCCTCAAGACACTCTGCTTTTTGCAATATATTCATTAGCCATTCCGCTCGCACTTGACATCGGCATCATCATCGTATTAAGATTGCTTATTCGAATCTTGTAAA
This sequence comes from uncultured Gammaproteobacteria bacterium, assembly GCA_964485315.1. Taxonomy (GTDB): domain Bacteria; phylum Patescibacteriota; class Microgenomatia; order Levybacterales; family UBA12049; genus DAIDHK01. Next base: position 677 of record CAZAIV010000052.1, on the reverse strand, counting down.
AACTATGCAGAAAGACATTATTAGCGCCATCATCATTTTTATAATTGTTTTACTCGCAGGAATAGGGCTTATGTATGTATCCAATACGATGCAGAGCAGTCCGACACCTACGCCAACTCCACCGCAGCAAACAACACAGCAAAATCCGCAAAATGATGCTGCAGATTTGAAGAGAATTAAAATTGTCGATGAAAAAGTCGGAACAGGCAAAGCGGTGAAAAAAGGTGACACGATTACGGTAAACTATACAGGGACTCTCACGAACGGAAAAGTCTTCGATACATCAATCGGAAAACAACCGTTTACCACGCAAATTGGCGTCGGACAAGTCATACGCGGATGGGATCTGGGACTTATCGGCATGAAAGTCGGCGGAAAACGAAAATTGACTATTCCACCTGATCTCGCATACGGCTCCCATGCACAAGGAGCGATCCCTGCAAACTCCACGCTTATTTTCGAAGTAGAATTGCTCAGTATCAAATAATATTAAAAACCCTTCCGCTTAAATACTTTGTCTAACTCATCCATTCCTACTTGAATCTTTGTCGGCCGTCCGTGCGGACATGTCAGATTATTCTTCGTTTTCTCCAATTGTTCAAACAAACGTTTCATTTCATTCGCAGCTAAACTGTCTCCCGCCTTAATCGCTTGACGACATGCGAGATATTTGATTG
>CAZAIV010000051.1:0-3625 GCA_964485315.1 uncultured Gammaproteobacteria bacterium | reverse complement strand
GACATTCGGCATTTTCAAAACTTTTTCCAAACCGCTTACAGATGCTTCTCCTTTTCTCTCGCCCAAAATATTGATCATAACAGCTCCGGGAACTTTCATAGAGGTATTTCCCAGAGGCAAACCCGTGATCGCTCTGATATGCTGTTCAAATTGTGATGTAAAACATGCTTCGATAGTAAAATGTCCGGAATTATGCACTCTCGGCGCGATTTCATTCACCAAAACTTCTCCGCTATGTGTCAAAAACATTTCAATAGCGAAAACACCTGCGCCTTTAATATGCTGCATCACTTTTTCCGCCAAACGTTTCGCTTTATTTTGAATGTTCGCAGCAACTTGTGCCGGAGCGATGACAATATGGCAAATATTATTCTTATGAATGGTTTCTACCACCGGATATGTGACAATATTGCCTTTCACATCGCGGGCAACTACAACCGCCAATTCTTTCACAAAAGGAACAAATTTTTCAACATATAAATTTTCCTTCCCCAACTTTTCAAAGGCTTTCGAAATATCTGAAGTTTTTTTGAGCAAAAAATTTCCTCTTCCGTCGAACGCATCGAATCGTTTTTTCAGGAGAAAGGGGAAACCGAATTTTTTTATGATTCTGGCTTGTCCAGAATCCGAGTAGTTGGTCAGATTCTGGATGCGCCTCGCTTCGCGAGGCTTACCAGAAACGACGGGTACAAACTTGTCAAACTTCGCGGTAGGAATTTTATGTTTAAACAAAAATTGCTTTTGGGCATATTTATCCTTAATCATCTCTATCGTTTCGGGAGACGGGTTCACCTTTTTCCCCTGTTTTACCAATTTTTTCAGTGTTTCCGTATTGATATGCTCAATCTCAACAGTCAGAAAATCCGAAATATCCGCCAGTTCTTCCGTCGTATCCGGGTCGGAATAATCCCCCTCTAACTGAAGATCAACGACTTGTCCTGCAGGACTATGCGGCGTCGCATCCATGACCGCGACGATAAAACCCATTTTCTTCGCCTCAAACCCGAGCATTCTTCCCAGCTGTCCCCCACCGACAATCCCGATACGATTTCTCATAAGATATTAAATTCCAAGCATCAAATACCAATTAACAAATAATGTTCAAAATTCGAATTTCGAAAATTGATGTTTATTTGGAATTTGTATTTTGTTATTTACTCACCTTACGCAAATACGTTTCTGGTAAGCGATCCGCCAGCTGGCGGAGAGCGCATCCGGAATCGATTCTGGACAGGCCAGAAACATAGTAACTGCGTAACATGAGTTATTTATAGTTTTTCTAGCAACTCTGGTAACTCATGAAACGATGTAATGTGATAGTTCGCGTTGTGGATTTCTGGAAGAAATGCATATTTATGGATGTTTTAATTTCCTAATCTCTTTCGCAATTGTTCTCGCTCTTTCGGGAGCATCGCCTATATGATGCGTCATGTCAAAACTTTTATCTATCTCTTCTTCGTCCAAATATCTTTTCAAAACGGGATTGTTTCTCAGTAACCTTTTCATCGGATTTTCTTTCCCTTCCTGAATTTCATTCCATGCAATCAGTGAGATATCCCGTAAAACTTCATGCAACTCCTGTCTATTCGCGTTTTTTTTCACTGCAGACAGAAGAATACTTTCTGTCGCCGAAAACGGAGAATAATGCTGCAAGTTAAACGTAATCCTTTTCTCATTAATTATCAATCCTGACATGATTTTCTTCGCAGTGAGTAATATTTCATCAACCGCTAGAAAACCGTTACTCATAATGATTCTTTTGTTCGCAGAATCATCAAGCGTCCGCTCCAGATAAGAAAGTGACGCGTTTTCCAAAGCAACTTGGGGCAATGCGTTCACGTATCGAGCAAGAGAGCAGATTTTCTCGCTATTCAATGGGTTTTTCTTAAAGGGCATGGCCGATGATCCGACCTGATTCTTCCCGAACGGTTCTGACCATTCTCCATACATCGGTGATTGAAGGATGCGCAAATCTCCGGCAAATTTCGCCATAGATGAGGCAATGCCGTTAAGGACGTTCAGGACAAAATAATCAAGTTTTCGCGGAGAAACCTGTGTACTAATGGTCACAGAATCAAGCCCTAATGAGGACATAATTTGTTCTTCAAAATTTGCCCTCGTCATTCTGGGAAACGAAGTGACTCCAGAATCCAATTTACCACTGATTCTGGATGCGCTCGTGCCTCGCTTACCAGAAACATTCAATAGTGACACATAACTCGCGCCGGTTCCTACTGCTCCTTTAAATCCTTTTCCCTTCAATACGCTTTTGACGAAATATATTTGTTGCAAGTCCAATAACAAGTCTTGAGCATAAAATGCCAACCTGTATCCGACAGTTGTCGGCTCTGCCGGCTGTAAATGAGTAAATCCCAAACACGGGACATCGGCATAAATTTCAATTTTTTCGGCAAGAATATCTAAGATTGCAATAACTTTTTTTTCAATAATCTTCATCGCTTCATGCAGACGAAGCGTATCAGCATTGTCAACGACATCCATACTCGTCGCGCCGAGATGAATCTTCCCTCCACCTGTTTTCGCCTTCTCCGCAAACTCTCGAATCGCCGCGACGACGTCATGTTTCGTTTCTTTTTCAATTTCCAAAATCCGAGAAATATCAATGTCTTTCTCATGCTTCTTCAAATCTGCCAATTCTTTTTCTGAAACTAATCCAGCTTTCATTTCTGCTTCCGCCAGCGCAACCCAAATTTTCCTCCATAATTCATATTTGTGCTGTTCACTGAATATAAAACGCATCTCCTCAGAAGCGTATCTCCAGGAAAAAACAGATTGGTAAGTATTAAAATTTATATCGTTCATAATATAAGTTTAAAGTGCAAAGTGAAAAATGAAAAGTTGCATTTCAAAGTTTTAAGTTAATATACTGATATCTGTCATCTCGAGTGCAACGAGAGATCTCTCACTTCGTTCGAGATGACAAGATTACTACGAAATTATTTCCCCTAGTCTCTTCGTCTTTATAGCATATTTTATCTCTTTCGCCACTCTTTTACCAACACTAACTGATTCCCCATGTAAATAACCACTGTAAGGTGTGGCAGTAATACCGGGTGAACCGGGCATGCGGGGAGAAACATCTATTACCACAATATCTTTCTTCGGCGGACCGGGAATGATAATCGATTGTAAGGCAAACGGCCCAATAATTCCTGGCGCAAACATTTTTTTACTCGTCTTCACAAATTTTTCTCCCATCGCGAATACCTGTTCTAGCAAAGATTCTAGAACAGTCACTGCCATATGCCCTACTTCTTCATATTTCATCGCAATCTTCCCTTCCATTTCTCTCTGATACATTGCAGGGGTTTTCGTGATACCTTCAATATTGGTTTGTCTGCGCGTGTCTGTTCCCAATAACTCTAATCTATCCAATAATGGTGAATAGAAAAAGTTGAAATTCACTTGAACGCCGAGAACAAATTCTTCAATCACCGCAGTTTCTAATGCTTTTTTGGTAATGGTTCCCAGGCGAATTTTTTCTTTCGCTTGTTTACTAAAATCAGCATAATTTTCTACCAAAAAAAACGCTCTTTCAAAGATTCGTTCTTTTTCATTCACTTTCACAAGACATAATCTGTCAATTTTTTTAGGATCTTTAAAT
>CAZAIV010000050.1:0-14612 GCA_964485315.1 uncultured Gammaproteobacteria bacterium | reverse complement strand
GAATAAGAATGGAGCAAATTCGTTATAAATGCATTCGGATCAAATAATGTCCCGTCAAGATCAAAAAGAAGTATTTTCCCCGTCTGCATACCCGGTTATTATAGCAAAATTTGAACAAAATCTGCAGGCAACCTGCTGAGGCATGTCAGCTTGTTGCAACAAAGCACGAAATAAAGTAAAATAGCACTATGTCACACGAACCAAAGAAACGCCATTCTCATCAAAGACAGGGGAAACGACGGGCGAGTATTTCATTACAGCTTGGTCAATCAATCGTCTGCGCAAATTGCGGAGCCCGACATCTGTCTCATATTATCTGTCCGCAATGCGGGTTTTATGACGGAAAACAGATTATTGAGAAAAAAGTTACTTCAACCAAAACAGCATGAGAACCGCAGATGACCCGCGTCATAAAAAACGACAGGAGCTTGTCCAACAATTATTCAAGATAGAATTTCATAAACAACCGATCACGAAACAGGCACGAGAAATCATGAAACACACACAAGTTATTGATGACGAAATTCGCGGCGGGGCAAAAGAATTTCCTATCGAAAAAATTAACAAAATCGATTTGGCAATCTTGCGTCTCGCCATATATGAGATGTATATCGTGAAAAAAGAGCCTACTCATGTTATTATAGATGAAGCAATAGAACTCGCAAAAGAATTTGGAGGATCAACAAGTCCAAGTTTCATTAATGGAGTTCTGGGGAATATCATCAAAAATGAAAAATAATAGTCGTCATTCTGGAGCGGACTGAGCAAAGCGAAGGAGCTCGCCTGCTTGACAGGCGTGGAGACGAAGCAAGCCAGCATGACAAATTTTAATATGAAAAACTATCCAAAATATCATAACAAAGCATTATTTGACCAGGCATTTACGCATCGCTCATATCTGAATGAATCGAGAAAAAAGATTGAATCCAATGAGCGTCTGGAATTTCTGGGAGACAGTATACTTTCTTTTGTTGTCTCGGATTATTTATATAAGACGTATCCTGAATTTAATGAGGGTATTTTAACGAATCTTCGGTCTCTTATCGTCAATACAAAAAGCCTCGCGCAACAGTCAAGAGAACTGGAATTCGGCACACTCTTAAAGCTATCCCATGGGGAAGAAGAATCGAAAGGAAGGGAAAATGAATCTCTTCTGGCAAACTGTTTTGAAGCATATTTGGGAGGACTGTACTTTGACCAGGGACTTGAAGCAGTATCCGCATTCATCGCCGAACAGCTCTTTCCCAAAATAGCCGATTATGTACAAAGGAAGGCATTCAAGGATCCGAAAAGTATGCTGCAAGAATATGTGCAAGCCCAAAAATACACTTCTCCGATTTATAAAGTATTACATGAGGAAGGACCACCGCATGCAAAGATTTTTACTATCGGAGCTTATGTTAATGATGCATTAACCAGTGAAGGAGTGGGGAAATCGAAACAGGAAGCCGAAGAACAAGCCGCAAAGGTCGCACTTGAGAAACTGCAAAAATAAGTTATAAAGTTATAATGTTATCTCAGACTTGTAGATTTACGCTGAATTTGTTAAAATAGTAACTATGTCATTAGTCATTCGATTATCAAGAACAGGGAAAAAGGGGGAAAGAAAATTTCGCGTTGTTGTTAAAGAGAAAAGAAGCCGTCGCGACGGAGATAATATCGAGATTCTCGGATGGTACGAAAAAGGAGCGAAAGGCGCAAAGCAACTTAACAGTGAACGTATTCACTATTGGATATCACAAGGCGCAATTCCCAGCGCAACCGTTTCAACGTTAATAAAATAGCTACTATGAAAGATACCTTACATTTTATTGTCTCTGCAATTGTGGAGAAACCGGAAGAAGTCACCGTGGAAGAAGCTGATGTTGACGGAATACATACCCTTACTATCCATGTCAGCAAAGACGATATGGGAAAAATAATAGGAAAAGAAGGAAAAGTCATCCGCAGCATCCGGAATGTTATGAAAATAGCAGCTATGAAAAATAACGAAAGAATTAACGTCACATTGGCCGAACAATCACAGTAAACTAAATTCAGAATCTAGAATTCAAAATTAGGAATTAAATTACGAATGTAGAATTATAAACTCACCTTACGCACATATGTTTCTGTAAGCGAAGCGATCCGCCAGCTGGCGGAGAGCGCATCCGGAATCGATTCAGGCCTTGCCAGAAACATAGTAACAGCGTAACATGAGTTAATAATTGAAGTCAAGAAAAAAAGACGAAGAGAAAACGATACGTTTTAATTTTCCTCTTTTCAAACATATAGTATCATGATACACTTTTCACATGATTCTTTCAGATCGAGATATAAAAAAAGCATTGCAGCAAAAGAAAATACGCATTGTCCCCCGTCCCGATTTGAAGACACAATTAGGAAGCTGTTCTATAGATCTTCGGCTTGGCAATATATTTCGGGTTTTTGAGCATAGTAAAAAACCGTATATTGATCCATCGAAAAAAGATTTCAGCAATGATATTACGACTGAAATTATTCTGAAGGACGGCGAGCAATTTATCATGCAGCCGGGTGATTTCGTCCTCGCTGTGACATACGAACAGGTAACAATTCCCAATAATCTCATGGGAAGACTGGAAGGGCGTTCGTCATTGGGCCGTTTAGGAATCGTCGTCCATTCCACCGCTTCGATTTTCGATCCGGGTTGGGACGGGAAATGCGTTTTGGAATTGGGAAACTTAGGAAGAATGGCGGTCGCCTTAACAGTTGGCATGCGGATTTGCGCGATGACGTTTGAAGAATTGTCAAGTGAGGCAGTTGTTCCATATAGTAGAAAAACTCATGCCAAATATGTCATTCAGCAAGGGCCAGAAGAGTCGAAAATTCACGAAGACGAGAAGTAATGCGACTGTCATTCCGAGCGAATGTAATGAGTCGAGGAATCTCTCTGCAAGGAGTTGATTGGTTTATGTGAGATCCCTCCACGCTCCGCCAGTTGGCGGATTGGTCGGGATGACAAAAATATTATGTCGAAGTATCCTGTACAATTTGAAATAGAATTTTTGCCAAATCCCTATGGAGGATTATTTGTGGCACTTGAAGGAATCGATGGAAGCGGAAAAACGACGCAGGCAGAACGAGTCGTTGAGGCATTGAAGAAAAAAGGGAAGAAAGTTATTTATACGAAGGAACCGACCGACGAACCAACAGGGAAACTTATCAGAAAAATTTTAAGAGGAAAAACTACCGTTCCCGCAGTTTCTTTGCAATATCTTTTCTGTTCGGACAGAACAGTACATATAGAACAAATAAAAAAATTTCTTCAGGAAGATTATGTCGTTATTACCGATCGTTATTTCTGGTCATCGGTTGCGTATGGAATAGCAGATATGAACAATACGAGTGATTATTTTCTTACTGCATTTTCGATTTTATCTTTTTACCATCGTTTTCCCGTTCCCGATATTTCCATATATTTAGATGTGAAAGAGCAGATCGCGATGGAACGGATTGAAAAAAGCGAGAAACATAAGGATATTTACGATAAGCATGATAAATTATTGGCGATTACGAAAGGGTATGCATTTCTCTTGAAAAAATTTCCTGATAAGTTTACCATTGTTGACGGAGAAAAACCAATTAAAAAAATTACTGAAGAAATAGTTGCAAAAATAATAGATAGTTAATACATATATGATACTTGGACCGAAAGCATTATTAGCATTAGTTAAAAAAGGAAAACTCGTTGAAAATTTGTCTGAACGGGAATTGACGAATCCCGAAGGCACCGGTTTTGATTTACGACTGGGCGAGATATATACAATTTCAGGAAATGCTTTTCTCGGGGAAACGGAAAGACATACGGCAGAAATTGAACTGGTTGAAAAATATGTGAAGGGAGAGAAAAGAAGCATTTCTGTTCAACCCGGAGATTTTTATCTGATTAAGACAATTGAGTCGGTCAATATGCCGGAGAATTTGACGGCAAATATGAAACCCCGTTCGACGACGTTTCGATCGGGTCTTTCTATCCGAACAGGGAATATTCCGCCGGGATATCACGGCGGATTAACATTCGGTTTAAAAAATGAAGGACCGGTTGTCGTTACTATAGAAATGGGAGCGCGAATCATTCACGTGCAGTTTGAAGAAATATTGGGCGGAGGAAATAAATATCGAGGACAATGGCAAGGCGGACGAGTAACAACGACGAAAAAAGAAACACAGGTTTAAATTAATAACCCAATAAGCAAATAACCCAATACTACCAATCAGTGAATTATAAAAGAATTCCAAATATTCATTCATTGATTTGTCATTTGTTTATTGGTAGTATTGGTACGTATTATGACGAAGTCATTACATCCTGAATATCAGTATTTGGATTTACTGCGCGAGATTTATAATGATGGCGTTGAATATGTCGATCGCGGGACATGGGTGAAGTTGCGCGGGGTTTTCGGGAGGCAAACAAGATATGATTTATCGAAAGGTTTTCCTCTCCTAACGACGAAAAGAGTGTATTGGAAAGGGGTTTTGCATGAACTGTACTGGTTTATGTCAGGGCAATCGAATATCAAATATTTAGTAGATCATGACGTGCATATTTGGGATGATTATCCATTGCGCTTATATAACGAATACTATGTAGAGAAAGGAAAAGCAGACAAGCTACGTAAAGAAGAGTTTATTCAGAAGATTAAAGATGATTCGAAGTTTGCTAAAAAATATGGTAATTTACCGAAGATTTATGGGGAATTATGGCGTCGCTGGCCGGCACGAAACGGCAGAACAATCGATCAATTAAAATGGGTGACTCAGGAATTGGAAGATGATCCCGGAGCGAAAAATTTGATTGTAACATCATGGAATCCGGAATATTTGTATACGATGGCCGCACATAAAGATGCTTCACGATTCCCCATTTGCCATAACATGTATCAGGTAAATGTGAAAGGGAATAAATTATCTTTGCAGCTTTATCAAAGAAGCGCTGATATGTTTCTCGGAGTGCCGTTCAATATTGCGAGTTATGCTTTGTTGGCGATTATTCTCGCTAGAGTTACAGGATATGAACCCGGTGAGTTTGTCCATACATTTGGGGATGTACATATTTATGAGAACCATACGGAGCAAGTGAAAGAGCAATTGACCCGAATTCCCAGACCATTTCCGACAGTAAAAATAGATAGTTCAGTTAAGACACTTGAAGATTTCCATCCGGATCTTGTTACTCTTGAAAATTATGATCCGTATCCGACTTTGAAAGGCGATCTAACAATAACCGGCGGAATCTATAATAAAAAGAAAAAAGGATACTTTGATGAGAAAACCGCGTAGTATGTTGTTAAGAACCCGATATTAGTAATGGAGTTATTATCCATCGATAAAAATATATGTAGAGATAATAGATGTCATTTCGAGCGAAGCGAGAAATCCCCGGTATGCTAAAAAAGGAGATTTCTCACTGTGTCTGACGCGGTTCGAAATGACAAACTTATACTGTGTACTATCTACTATGATTAGCATGATTGCGGCGATTGGAGAAGGCAATCGCGTTTTAGGTAAAGAGAATAAGCTGGTGTGGAATATCCCTGAGGATACGAAATTTTTTCGTGATATGACAAGAGGACATCCCGTTATCATGGGAAGAAGAACCTTTGAGTCACTAGGAAGACCTTTGCCGCAACGAGCTAACATTGTTATCACAAGAGACAAGATGTGGATTCCCGCTTTCGCGGGAATGACAAATAAATCTAGTGATGTTATTGTTTGTTACGCGATTGAAGAGGCAATTGTGCAAGCGAAAGGAATTCATAATTCAGAATTCATAATTCAGAATTCAAGTGAAGACGAGATATTTATTATTGGCGGGGGACAAATTTATTCGCAAGGTATTAAATTTGCCAAAAGATTATACTTGACAGTTGTTCACGGAAATTTCGAAGGTGACGCTTTTTTTCCGGAATATCCTGAATTTAAAAAAATTATTTCCGAGCGAAAAAGTGAAGGCAATGGGTACAGATATACATTTTTCACTCTGGAGCGTTGAAAAATAGCAAATGTCCAATATTCAATCAATATCTACATTACAGTGATTTGAAAATTAAATAGTTGGTCATTTATTAGAAATTGAGAATTGAATATTGAAAATTTCATTTTTTTCCCTCTTTACATTTTACTAAAAATGTTTGTATACTACCTCTGGAAATATGGCGCAAATGCCGAAAGATCAGAACGGGTTTCTACAAGGAAAAGATTTATATAAGCTGACGCCCAAGGTAACGTTTCCCGATGTTTTATTGGCTCCCCGCATCTCACACATTACTTCCCGCTCCAGTACAGATATTGCTATGCGATTCGGTCCCTTTGCTTTGAAGACTCCTCTTATTTCAGCTCCCATGGATACCATAAGCGGAGAAACAATGATCCGTAAATTGGGAGAAGTTGGCGCATTGGGTACATTGCCCCGTGGAGATCTGAAAGAACGTCTATCTATTTGTGAGCGTTTGTCCAAAGATAAAGTGCCTTGCGTATATGCTGTAGGCGTGAAAGAACAGGGAACGGATTCTGTAACCGTTGCGAAAGAATTTAAAAAAAGAGGTGCAAAAGCTGTGTTGTTAGACATCGCACATGGAGGGATGATATCGGTCTTGGAGGTAGCGAAAAATATTAAGAAAGAAACGGGGTTATTTCTGGTTACAGGGAATATCGCGGATAGCGAGCAGGCGAAAGAATATGCCACGAAAAAATGGGGCATCGATGCGGTAAGAGTAGGTGTGGGTCCGGGAGGCGTATGCTCAACCAGAATCCAAACAGGAGTAGGATATCCGCAGCTTGCAGCAATATCTGAGACGAGTACTATTTTGCGGAAAGCAGGTATTCAGGTCATTGCGGACGGTGGTATCCGTGAACCCGGCGATGTCGTGAAAGCATTTGCTGCCGGTGCGGATATTGCGATGATCGGATCATTTTTCGGAGGGACGGAAGAAACGCCGGGTGAAATTATCAACGGAATGAAAATTGTCCGCGGACAAGCATCGAAGTCATATATGAAGGATAACGGTATTCTCACAGGAGAACATAGAACTGCGGAAGGAGTAACCACGGAAGTTCCCGCAAAAGGATCCGTCGTTCACGCGGTCTATGATATTACCGGAGGACTTAGAAGCGCGATGTCATACACAGGAGCGAAGGATCTGACGACACTACGTGAAAGGGCCAGATTCATCCTTGTCTCTTCAGCCGCCAGATATGAGAGTATTCCGCATTTGTTATTGTCTCAAACACAAATTTGAAAATCCTCTTGTTGCGTCTTCGGGACAGGAGAAGTATACTTGAAAAAATTTATGTTAAGTATTCGAAAAAACGATCCGGAAGTATATGCATTAATTAAAGATGAGGAGAAGCGGCAAAAAGAAGTCCTCGAAATGATCCCTTCGGAGAATTATACATCGAAAACTGTTTTGGAAACACTCGGAACCGTATTGAATAATAAATATTCAGAAGGATATCCAAAAAGACGGTATTATCAGGGAAACGGCGTGGCGGATGAAGTGGAAACACTTTGCCAGGAACGCGCGAAAGCATTATTTGGTGTGCCGTATGTGAATGTACAACCTCTTTCAGGATCAGTCATGAATTTAGCCGTCTATTTCGCGTTGCTTGAACCTTTGAAAGATAAACTCATGGGGTTATCTCTGGCATTCGGAGGGCATTTAACGCATGGGCAGCCGCAATCTGCAAGCGGAAAATTCTTCAAATCGGTATTGTACACACTCGGGAAAGATTCCCGTTTGGATTTTGACGCAATTGAAAAATTTGCAAAAAAAGAAAAACCGAAAATTATCGTCTGCGGATTTACCGCGTATCCGCGAATCATTGATTTTAAAAAGTTTGGCATGATTGCGGATAAAGTCGGTGCGTATTTGTTAGCTGATGTATCTCATATTGCGGGTTTGATTGCCGGAGGCGTGCATCCGAGTCCGGTACCGTATGCGCATATTGTTACCACGACGACGCATAAGACACTTCGCGGTCCGCGGGGCGCACTCATTATGGTAACCGAAAAAGGTCTGAAGAAAAATCCCGATTTGCCTAAGCTCATTGATTCGGCGATTATTCCCGGCTTGCAGGGAGGACCGCATGATAATCAAACAGCTGCCATTGCTGTCGCATTGAAAGAAGCAGGCACGGTGGAGTTTAAGAGGTATGCGCAACAAATTGTCTTGAACTCGAAAAAATTAGCTGAAGAATTACGTAAATTTAATTTTAATTTAGTCAGCGGAGGTTCGGATAATCATCTTCTGCTTGTTGATTTGGATACGAAGGACGTGAATGGCGCGGTTGCCGCATTGGCGCTTGAAGCGGCAGGCATTGTCCTGAATAAAAACGGTGTACCGTTTGATAAGATGCCGCCATTCTATCCCTCAGGTATTCGGTTTGGTACTCCCGCGATTACGACTCGGGGGATGAAAGAAAGGGATATGGTGAAGATTGCGAAATGGATGAACAGGGCAATTGAAGAAGTAAAAGGATATCATTTCCCGAAAAATGATAAAGAAAAAAGAAAGGAATTATTTGCGACATATAAGAGAAATATCACGAAGAATACAAAATTGAAAGAAATTGCGAGGGAAGTGAAGAAATTCTGCCAGAAATATCCCGTCCCCGCATAATTTGTTTGCAGTTTCCGATTATTTGATATATAATACATATATCACTCACATCTGACTGATGTCCTTGCTTAAAATTGTTAGATGGTGGAATGAAGTGGAAGATTCTGGCCGTCGCCAGAATGACACTTTCATAAAAGGACACGTTATGCGTACAATTTCTCTTGAAGAATTATTAGAATCGGGCGCTCATTTCGGGCATCAGGTAACCCGTCAAAACCCCAAAGCTCGGGAGTATGTATTCGAGGCCCGAGATGGAATCCACATTATTGACTTAGCGAAAACCAAACAGGGATTAGATGAAGCTGCTGCTTTTGTCAAACAACTGGCGAGCAAACCAGATGCCGGCATGATTATTTTGGGGGCGAAACGACAGGCGCAGGGAATTGTTCGTGAAGAAGCCGAACGCGCGAAAAAAGAAGGAGCGGAACATCTGTACTCAGTTACAAATCGTTGGATTGGCGGTATTTTAACCAATTTTGCGGAGATTTCGAAAAACTTCAAACGTCTTAATCAACTCACTGCAGATTTACAGGATAAAGAAAAACAAGCAGGCTATACGAAGAAAGAAATTTCTCAATGGGATAAAGAACGGCAGAAATTAATCATGTTTTATGGCGGCATTGCGGACATGACGAAGCTTCCCGATGCAGTTTTTATTATTGATACGCATTTAGAACGACTGGCCGTTGATGAGGCGCGCGACATGAGAATTCCGGTTGTCGGTATCACTGACACGAACGCCGACCCGACGATTGTTAATTATCCGATTCCCGCGAATGACGATGCTGTCGGATCAGTGCAACTCATTGTGCATCATATTGTAGACGCATGGATTGAAGGTTGTAAACTCGCGAAAAACACGAAAGAAGAGACTACTCAAGAAAAACACGAAGCAGTTAATGACACAAAAGATGCGAAACCTGAATTAAAAACTAAGATCACACCTAAAGCGAAACAAAAAAAGTCTGCCAAAAGTGAGAAATGATATTATATATAAATAACTAAGTTACCAAGTTGTCGGCGCTTTATTTGATGCATTTAAGGAATTAGGTTCGAATTATCAGGAAAAATATTGTCAGAAGACGGTTGCGATTTTTCTTGAAAAACGGAAAATAAAATTTATAAAAGAGAAACCGGTTGAGATTGTTGTAAAAGAAACTAATATTGGAAGACATTTTTTAGATTTTCTTGTTGAAGACTGTATTGTTTTAGAATTAAAAAAAGGGAACAGGCAAAATATATCTGACATAAAGCAGGCGCTAATGTATTTAAAAACAACAGGATTAAAGCTTGGAATACTTGCATATTTCGGAACAAATGGCGTAAAAGTTAAGAGAATAATTAATAATAAGGTTTAGTGTATTCGTGAAATTTGCGAACAAATTCGAGACTTTAGTGAGAACATATTAGAATATGGCAAATGTGGATATTACATTATTAAAAAAATTACGTCAGGAAACTTCAGCGTCGATTGCCGATTGCCGAAAAGCTTTGGAAGAAACAAATAATGAGTATTCGAAAGCAGTCGAATGGTTGAAGAAAAGAGGTTTGGAAAAAGCGGAGAAGAAAGCGGATCGCGCTACCTCTCAAGGATTGATTGAGTCATACATACACAATGGGCGCATCGGCGTTTTAGTTGAACTTCTTTGTGAGACGGATTTCGTGGCTAAAACTCATGAATTTAGACATTTAGCCCGTGAAATTGCCATGCAGATTTCCGCAATGCATCCTGAAAATGTCGAGGCATTACTCAAACAGGAATATATCAGAGATGCCTCAATGACCGTTGAGCAATTGATGAAAAGCGTTGTCGGTAAACTGGGTGAAAATATCGCAGTCAAACGCTTCTCGCGCATTGCCTTAGGTGAGTAAGTAATTTAGGCAGAATTTTTTGCAAAATTTCCTGGAAAGACTACCATTTGAGCGCCATTAGGTCTAAGTCCTACGAAATAGTCATTTTTTCCAGGTTGTAATGTATCGATTATATTCCTTGGTAATGCTTTTCCTGTTTGCAAATCAAATACAATAGCTGCTTCTGCACCTTGTGGTACAGGAATGTGACAGGCTTCTGGACGATCTTTCGTATTGACGCATATAACAGCGGCCTCTCTTTCTGTCTGGTATTGTATTGGGATAATTCCTCCATGTTGATAAACGATATCGTATCCACCTGCTATTAAGTGTGGAACATTGAATCTTCCTCTTTGTAATAAATCAGATCCTTTCATTGGGCTTAGGACGTTTCTATACCACTCACGTTGATCACGATAGTGCTGAGTTGGGAGAACGCTAATTTGCATTGGTACTCTTTCTCCAAAATATCCCTCTTGCTGCATATCACCTTCTAAATACATTGTGGGAAGCCCTGCTACAAGGACAGTTGCAGCTCTTGATGTTCTTATGCCTCTTTGTACATATATTTCATCTTCTGGGTTGTGGTACCAATTTTGATATGCTCTCATTCCAAGTTCATATATTTCCGGTGGTTCATCCTGGTTTTCGTTATATTCTGTATATACATTAAAATCTTCATGCGCGATCCTGTCAGTAAGGTAAGGGATAGGCTCTCTATCATCCCTAAATACTTTCATCATATGTCTATATCTATCATGGTCATAAATTCTATCGAAACCTTGTTTCAATAAATTTCCGTTTTGACCATAGGAAGAATATGTCTCTGCGATAGCTGTAAAAGTTCGCCCCTGTTTTTTAGCTTCTGATTTTGCAGCTGAAATAATTCTGGCGAAGAATTGCTGGGAAACATCTCCTTTTTCTTCTTGTCTTATTTGTTCTTCCATTCGTGCTCTATCAGTGGTTGAAAGTAAGTGTCCCCATTTTTCATTAAAAATTCGAGCTGTACCGTGCATTGCCACGTCAAAACGTCCTCCGTCAAATCCCATTTTGACAAGATCACGTACGTGGTTTTCTAGAGCTTTTATATAATTCTCACTTGCATAATTCAGTTGAACAGTGTCTTGCCATTCTTTATTTCCCCACGCAAGGTAATATACTTGTCCGCTTTCGCCTCGGTACACATGATGAGGAAAATCAGGTGGATATGTTGTATAGATAAACATGTCTGCGCGAATATTTCTTTCACTCACTAGTTTGCTATCAGGAGCAACATGACCTGGGACAACATCTGTAATGACTGTTTCCACACCCATCTGATGAAATCTTTCTACTTGCTGGGCTAACTCTGCATTCGAAGAAGCGACTCGTTTATCTGGTCTCCATCCTGCATTTGCGAAGGCTGACCCTATATTTTGATCTTGTGTAATTTCGGGTACTACCGGTTTATACTGACTGTCTACATATGGACCAGCTAGCCATTTACTGACTTCACTTCTCCTCTTAATACCTAAAAGATATAATCCATGCGCTCCTTTATGCCACTCAGTAAGTTCCTCATCTGGTGTTTGAGCAAGTGTTTTCCCCCCTAAGCGGGGTACTGTATTAACAATTCGGATAATGGGACGAGGATGTCTTCCTTCGTATGGTAACAAATCGGACACTGTAGCTAATCGGGGTGTTATCACCTCTATTTGCTGACTTGGTTGTCCAGAAATAGCCTCTGCTGCTATCATATGTGAATTTTCTTACACATTTCTTGCAGTATACAGCTGGTATTCTCACATTGCAATATGATGTTTTAATCAGTTGTAATTCAGGATTTGGCTGATATAATACAAGATATGCAACCGGATATCGCTTCGCAGACCAAAACCCGCCTTCAGAAAGTTATTGAAGTCATTAAAGATGATGTCGCCACTATTCGAACCGGCCGCGCCACACCCAGTGTCGTTGAACATATTGTTGTTTCGGCATACGCCGGATCAACGCATATGCGGGTGATGGAATTGGCGACTATCGCGGCGACCGATCAGCAGACACTTGTCATCACACCGTTTGATTCCACTATTATTCAGGAAATCTCGAAAGGAATCCAGGACGCGAACGTTGGTTTTAATCCTATAGTTGATGGACAAATCATCCGTATTTCCATTCCTCCGTTGACGCAAGACAGGCGCGAAGAGTTGATTAAATCGATGCGTCACAAATTGGAAAACGGGAAAATTATGGTTCGTCAGGTACGACATGAAAGTATGGAAGATGTAAAAAAACAACACACAGACAAGAAAATTACCGATGATGATAAATCCAGACTGGATAAGGAAATTCAGAAAATTATTGATGAACATACTTCGCTGATTGAAAGTATAGGGAAACTGAAAGAAGAAGAACTGTTGCAGTTATAAATTTTTAATTACACTAATTAACCTAATTGATCTAAATAATGGCTGTTATTTCTCTCTTCATAGTATTTTTTAGAAATTAGACTAATTAGGTCAATTAGAAATTTCCTATAAGTGATATAATCAATGTCTATGCTTCTTACGCTTATTGTTTTTCTGATCATCCTCACCGTCCTTGTCCTCATTCATGAAGCGGGGCATTTCTTCGTGGCAAAAAAGCTTGGCATCAAAGTTGAGGAATTCGGTTTCGGTTTGCCTCCTCGGGCATTCGGTATTAAAAAGGGGGAAACGATTTATTCGATTAATTGGTTACCGATCGGCGGATTCGTGAAATTATACGGAGAAGATGAGGCCGGATCGGGGAAAGTGCAAGTTAAGAATGAAAAGTTAAAAGTGAAAAGTTCTGACGAAGGAAGGGCATTTTACGCACGTCCGGCGTGGCAGCGGGCTCTTGTCATCATTGCGGGAGTTGTCATGAATGTTTTCCTGGCAATTCTCATTTATTATATTTTCTTAGGGATCACGAATTTTTCGACGACAGAACCTCTTTTTGGCGAGTATCATTTCTTTGGCGTGCAGCAAACAGATTATAATCTTACAAAGCCTGATTTGGTTGTGAGTTCTGTTGAAAAAAACTCTCCCGCTGCGAATGCGACTATGGATCCGCCGCTAAAATTACTTTCCCTTAATCATAAAGCAATTGTTTCGAGAGCTGATTTTATACAATATATTGACACACATAAAGGAATGCCGGTGACATTGACATGGGAAGAACTGGAGACACGTAAGACTGTTACTGCGACGATGATACCCCGTCTGCACCCACCGAAAGGGAGCGGTGCACTAGGTGTCGCATTTTTCCCTATTGCTATTCTTTCATACGCAACGCCGGCGCAAAAAATATTTTCAGGGATTGTGCATCCTGTCAATTTATTCTTATATAATTTTGATATTATCGGCAAGTTGGCAGCCGTTTCCATACAGAAACACACTGTTGCTCCGGTCAGTGAGGGCGTAGGCGGCCCCGTAGCAATTTACAGCCTTGTCGGAGATATTTTGCAATTACCTGTTCGGGAATCAATATTACAATTACTAAATTTAGCAGGGTTGCTTTCGATTTCTCTTGCAATTTTTAATATTTTGCCGATTCCTGCCCTTGACGGCGGACGGCTTTTCTTCATTCTTATTGAACTTGTTTTTCATAAAAAAGTAAATCCCCGATTCGAAGGATACGCACATGCTATAGGTATGGCATTCTTATTGGCGCTTATTCTCCTCATTACCCTGAAGGATATCGGTCAATTATTTATTAAATGATTCAGTATGGATGAAGTGCGGAAAGTTTTACAGGAAGCACAACAACCGTTTTTTTTGC
This sequence comes from uncultured Gammaproteobacteria bacterium, assembly GCA_964485315.1. GTDB lineage: Bacteria > Patescibacteriota > Microgenomatia > Levybacterales > UBA12049 > DAIDHK01. The sequence goes on along the minus strand of CAZAIV010000050.1, from coordinate 339 downwards.
AATCAGGAATAACGACAGCGACAGTTACAAATACTTTTTTAGGAATAACGATTGCTGAGAAAATTATTCAGAGCATTGTTGATAAAAAAACCGTTTTGTACCTTTCCGGCGGAAGTACTCCCAAGCGATTATATGAGCTTTTATCACAGGATATTTTTTCTGTTGGTGCGGTTGGGATGATTGATGAGCGGTTTGGCAGAAAAATGCACGCCAATAGTAATGAGTTAATGATTAAAGGAACAGGATTGTTGCGAACACTTGGATTACAAGATATTCCTTTTTATCCGATTCTTCAGAGTGATACCTTAACTGCAACGGCTGATGAGTATGATCAAAAAG
>CAZAIV010000049.1:0-10079 GCA_964485315.1 uncultured Gammaproteobacteria bacterium | reverse complement strand
CCGCGTATACCATTCCGCCACCTCGGCAAGATAGTTATTAGTTAGTCATGTTACGCAGTTTACTATGTTTCTGGCAAGGCCTGAATCGATTCCGGATGCGCTCTCCGCCAGCTGGCGGATCGCTTACCAGAAACATATGTGCGTAAGGTGAGTTAGTTATTGGTAGTTAGTTATTAGCGATTAGTTAATAATTATTTGTGAATATATACTTGCATATATATTCAGTACTAATAACTAAAATCTAATAACCAATAAACCGTCACGATCTTTGATTTTTTGCCTCCTGTATTATATACTTATACAGATGACGATTCAACAAATATACGACCTGGCTATCGAAATGGCCATTCAGGCAGATCCTCGCGGTGCTGCAAAGGTAAAAAAATTCCTGGAAAAACAAAAAAAAGAATATAAAGAATTAACGGAAAAGCAAAAGAAATATTTCGACCTGGAATCATTTCATAATCCATATTCGGACACGGGGATTCTCTATGGAGATCCGAAAAAAGTTGTCAAGAAAATGCTCGTCGGTATCGATGCAAACGCGACAGAAATTTTATTGGCAGACAGGCTCAATCAAAAAGGTGAAAAAATAGATATAGTTGTCGGGCATCATCCGATTGGTTTTACACTGGCTGCGCTTTATGATGTGATGGATCTGCAAACAGATGTATACGCGCAGATTGGTGTTCCCGTCAACGTTGTTGATGCATTGATGCATGAACGCATGGATGCGGTGAGAAAGCGATTTCATCCGGGCAATCACAATCAAGCGGTCGATACCGCGCGTCTTTTGCAAATGCCGCTCATGAATCTTCACACAGCATGGGACAATATCGGAGATAAATTTATGAAGGAATATTTAGAAAAGAAATCATTTGATACGGTAGGGGAGATTCTCGATTATATGATGGAGCTTCCCGAATATCAGATCGCCGCTAAGGGGAAGAATGCGCCTGAGATTGTCTCGGGGAGCGCGAAAAGCAGAGCAGGAAAAATCGCAGTTTTTTTCACCGGAGGAACGAATCCGTCGAAAGAAGTGTATATCGAGCTTGCGAAAGCAGGAATCGGAACGCTGGTTGATATGCATGTTCCGGACGATGCGCTCACAGAGCTGAAGAAATTACATGTACATGTTATCAATGCGGGGCACATGGCTTCCGATTCGATTGGGGCGAATATCTTTTTGGACGTTATTGAAAAACAGGGGGTAGAAGCGATTCCTTGCTCAGGACTAATACGGGTAAGAAGAAACAGTAAAAATTGATCTAATTATTCTAATTAACCTAATTTCTAAAATTATTTAGATCAATTAGAGATTAGAGTACTTAGAAATTTATCTTATGATTTCAGTTACAGATTTGAAAGCGGGGACAACATTTAAAGAAGACGGTAATCTATACCAGGTTCTGTCGTATGAACATATTAAAATGGGTCGAGGTTCGGCGAATATTAAAGTAAAAGTGAAAAATCTTACAAACGGCGCGACGGTTGATAAAAGTTATATCAACGGAGCGAAAGTGAACGATGTGCACGTCATGAAAAAGGAGTTACAGTTCCTCTATCGTGATGAAGATAATGCATATTTCATGAATCCGCAGACGTACGATCAGATTCCCGTTCTGTTGAAACGGATTGATGGATCGCAGTACTTAAAAGAGGGTGAAAACTTTACGGTAAGCTTTCTAGACGTTGATGCGCTTTCAGTGCAGTTGCCTCCGAAAATGGTTTTCAGTGTGGTCGATACTTCTCCCGGAGTGAAAGGGAATTCTGCGACGAACGTATTCAAGGATGCAGAACTGGAGAATGGCATTAAGACGAAAGTGCCTCTTTTTATCAATATTGGTGATGCGATCCGCATTGATACCCGAACTGGTTCCTATACTGAGAAAGCGTAAGCCTCATGAAACAAAATATTTTTCTGGCTTTTCGGGAAAGATCATTTCTTTTTCTCTGGGTGGGTGAGGTGTTCACTCAGATCTCTTCGAATCTTTTTACATTCTATCTTGTTCTTTCCGTTTTTACCTTAACGAAATCCAATACGGCTGTTGCGGGTATTATTTTAACGTTTACGATACCTGCTATATTGTTCGGTATTTTGGCCGGCGTGTATGTCGACCACTGGAGTAAGAAACATGTACTGATCTGGACGAATCTCCTGCGGGCGCTGCTTATGTTTCTTCTTGCATTTCTGCATACAAACCTTTTTGTTATATATAGTTTTTCTCTTATAATTTCTTTTTTGACGCAATTTTTTATTCCCGCAGAAAATCCCTTAATCCCCCTGGTCGTTCCCAAAAGCGCTCTCTATTCGGCGAATGCGCTGTTCGGCCTCGCGCTCTTCGGATCGGTTATGATCGCATATATGTTGTCCGGAACCGTGATACTTACATTTGGTGAGCAAGGGTCGCTCATTCTTCTTTCAATAATGCTTTTTTTCGGAGGGGTAAGTATTTTCTTCGTGAAGTACAAATCCAGGGATGTTGTCGACATACGGTCAAAATTTGTTCTCAACATAAAACAGGAAATTATTTCAGCCTTTCGGCTTATCACAAAAACAAAACAAATTTACAGTTCCTTGTTTCTTTTGGCCCTGACGCAAATACTCATTTTATTGCTTGCAGCAATTACGCCGGGATATGCAAGCCAGGTCTTGCATATACAGATTGAAAAGTTTCCTATTGTGTTTGTCACTCCTGCGGCGATTGGTATGTTTATCGGAGCGATCATTCTCGTTAATAAATTCCAGCATGTTGCAAAAGAAAAAATGGTCATTTTCGGGCTGTTTTTATCCGGAGTTTCATTATTGATTTTGCCATACGGTTCTCTTATCTCATCGAAAGAGTTTGTTCGAGATCTTAATATGTACATTCCTCATATTTTAAATATCACCGTTTTACATATTATCGTCGTGATCGCGTTTCTTTTAGGTTTAGCGAATTCACTGGTCTTCGTCCCGTCGAACACACTGTTACTCGAGAATACAAATGACGATAATCGGGGGAAAATATATGGATCACTGAATGCAATTATCGGCATATTTTCGTTTATTCCGCTTATTATTGTCGGAAGTCTTTCAGATTTGATTGGTGTAAGCAGAGTTATTACCGGTATGGGTATTTCTATATTAGGTATTTGTTTCTATCAATATATTCTTCATAAAAGAACCATGAGAGGTTAGTAACGTATGCAATTTTTTATCATTAGCTCAGTTATTTGTTATATATTTTTTCTTTTTTTTCTCTATCGTTTGGGAAAAGAAGATTTTCGGCTTATTCGGAAGAATGTTGCGCTGGAACAGCTTTTTACGATTACATTAAAGGCGACACTTGTCGGTTTTCTCATTTCCCGCTTGGTATATGTATTGTTTCGTTTTAATACAACCTATCTTAATCCGTTGAAGTTTCTCGTTATTTTTTATTTTCCCGGTCTCAACTTCTTGGCGCTTTTTATCGGAGGATATATTTATATATGGTATGTATCTCATAGGCAGCGGTTGCCGAGCGGTCGATTGATTGATTTTTATACCATTGCCGGCGCGGGAATTATGCCATTTATAACGCTGACAGAGCTTTTCTTACCCGGAATGCTGCTTCTGCTGCAACTCTCTATTGCCGCAGTTTATATTTTCATCTTTCTTCTTTTTCGTTTTTTACTTCTCTCAAGGTCTAATAGGGGAGAAATCAGAGACGGGACACTTGGATTTTTATACATTAGCGTGCTCTCTACAATATCTTTTTTACAGGATGCCTTTCTTCATACAAAAGGTTTTCTTTATTTTTTGCAGCCGGATGACATTTTTTATCTTCTGATGCTTCTTGGCAGTATTGTGATTATCTATATGTCTGAGTTTAAACAACCGAAAAAGCGGAAAATGAAAATGTGATATGAGCCAGCAGATAACAATACTGTATGAGGATGAGTACCTGCTGGTTCTTGATAAGCCGGCAGGGATTACCGTCAATGCATCTGAAACGACTATTCATGAACAAACAGTCCAGGATTGGACAAGAGAGAAGTTAAAAATTAAAAATGAAAAGTTAAAAGTGACACGAAGTGTCATCCTGAGCGATAGCGAAGGATCTCTGGCGAATGAAGATTATACGAGTGACGCATATTTTGAGCAAGCGTTTCTTGATAGGGGAGGCATTGTGCACCGTCTGGACAAGGAAACATCTGGGGTACTTGTCGTTGCGAAAAATTGGCAAGCATTTAAAAATTTGCAGAAACAATTTAAAGATCGAACTGTAGAAAAAACATATCTTTCGTTGGTTCACGGCGTGTTGCTGCCCTCTGTTGGAGAAATTTCAATACCGGTTGATCGGCTTCCCTGGAACCGAAAGCATTTCGGCATTGTTCCGGGAGGAAGGCCGTCTACGACCTTTTATAAAGTGAAAGCATCGTATATGCTGAAGAACACGTCCGAAAAGTTTTCTCTTGTGGAGCTGACTCCGAAAACGGGCAGGACCCATCAGATTCGCGTTCATATGCAGTATTTGCATCATCCGATTATGTCTGATTTTCTCTACGCGGGACGAAAGACAAGCAGGGACGACAGAAAGCTGCTGAGTCGGGTTTTTCTTCACGCTTCAAAAATATCATTTACGCATCCTGCGACCGGAGGGCGTGTCTCATTTGAAAGTCCGCTACCGGAAGAATTACGTCAATTTATTGACCAGCGCCTAATTAAAATTTAGTACAATTTGTAACTTATGCAATTTTATTCTAAAATTAGAACAGGGAGGTGATTTTTCTTATATGGCAAGCAATAGCGGTTTTTTCAAAGGTGAAAAGAAAAAAAAGAAAAAAGGAGGTGTAAGTAATCAATCAATGAGCGCTGCTCCCATTTTCGTTCTCCCCAAACTTGTTGAAAAAAAGAAACGAGCGGAATAAACTGAGTATATATACGTAAAAAGCATTCTCTTCATCAAATTTCCAGTTTGACAACCGCAATACTTTTTGTCGGTATTGTTGTCATCGTTCTTGTTGTATCGATTGCGAGTAAAGTTATCTTTACAATCCAAAGAAGCATTTTTGATGGGCAGCATCAATTCGTTCTTCTTCTAGAATCGCCGGAGAATAAGGCGGCGCTCGTTGGTATTGATCCGGCCGATTCAAAAATTGTTGTATTGTATATCTTCAATTCGAAGCAAGATGTCATCCAATCGGATATGCCTATAGGCATAGATGCTTCTGTGCATGCAAATATGCCTGTCAACACTCTGCATGATGTTGAACAACAACTTCTGGAAAATGTCTTTTTCCCAAATTCTTCGACCAACGGAATGACGTGGTATGACGTGTTACGTCTCTACTTTCTTATGAAAACGATGAATACATCGGACGTGACAGAAAGCAAGATCACTTTGCCTGCGAATGAAACGCAAAAAACACAATCGCTGACAGAATTTGCTGATCCCACGATCGAAAAAGAGAGTGTCCCGGTTCAGATTATTAATGCGACAGACATTTCAGGGAAAGCAGGCCGGCTTGAAGCAGTATTGACGAATACGGGTTTTTCAGTCATTGATGTTCGCACGAATCAGAAGGTTACTTCCTCATCGATTATACGTTATTATGGTAGAATATCGTATACTGTAGAGAAGTTGCATCGAATTTTGGGATATCCGACACGCCAAACGTATACGCAGATGATTGGCACGATACAAATAACGATCGGAAAAGACGGGAATCGTGTTGCGCGTTTTTAATATGTTTATTATTGTTTTGATTTTTCTGGCTGTTCTTTCAATAGGGGGGGCATATTACTCGTTACGAAACATGCAAAAACACGAGCGGCTTGCAGCTGTAAAGAAAGCGCTGCAAAAGGAAAGGGTTTTATTTCATTCTTCGTCTTTGTCCGGAGATGAAGAAACGTGACTACTTTTTTCTTCATCAAAAGATTTGACACGCAACTTCGTCTTTTCGGGAGAGAGAAACGATGATTGATTTTTGAACCGGTTTGCCCGTTTTACCTCATGGATAAATACGACGACTCGATTATTATCCAGGTCTTTTACATACGCCTCATATTCATTTCCCGCTTCAATAAATTTGATCAGCCGTCTGCTTAAATCGTCAGGAAGCATGCCGATAAACTGTTTCTGGTTATCATACACAAATATCCTCATTCGTTTTACATTCAGATCAATCTTCTCCCCGCATCGAAGTTGTGTTACTGTTTTTTTGTCTGCGATATTGATCAACTCGACAATTTTTGTTTTTCCCGGTTCTTCTATAAACAAATTACTGAGTGAAAGCGCAATTCCCTGGTTTGATTTGAGGTTGCCATTACCGTTTAATCTCTTTACGTTTCGTGTAGCGATCGGATTATGCGCGTCCATTGTGAGGACTTTTTGATATAAGTTTTTTGCTTGTTTCAGATCACCCAAGCTGCTAAAAGCGTACGCAAGGCGATTTAACGCATCGACGTCTTCAGGATTTTCCTCCAGAATGGCCTGATTAAGAGAAATTGCTTCTTTCCAATTGCCGTTGAGAGCTGTTTGTATGGCCTGGTTTTTTAATGCGGTCATAAAAAATGAAGCTTCTTGATAGCTTCAAATTGTAGGGAATTTAGTTGCAAATGTCAATAGATCAGGGGTATAATGGGGGGCATGAGCGGGCATTCTAAATGGAAAACTATTAAAAGGCAAAAAGGGGCAAATGACGCGAAGAGAGGGCAGGCATTTACGAAGCTTTCTATGGCGATTACATTGGCTGTGAAACAGGGTGGCGGGATTACAGATCCTGAAAAAAATTTCAAACTTCGTTTGGCGATTGAAGCAGCCCGCGGCATCAATATGCCGAAAGATACAATTGATCGCGCAATAGAACGGGCATCAGGCAAGCAACAAAATGAAATGGACGAGGTTTTATACGAGGGATTTGGGCCAAGCGGGATTAGCGTCATCGTTGAGGCGATTACCGATAATAAGCAAAGAACAACTCCTGAAGTAAAGAGTTTATTTGATAAGAACGGCGGGACTATGGGAAACCCCGGCGCAGTGGCATATCAGTTTCAGCAGGTCGGTCAAATCGTTTTATCACATCCGGTGAAATCTCTTGACGATATTTTCTTACTTGCGGCGGAAAGCGGGGCAGAAGATGTTATCGGAGGTAATGAAGAGGTAATTGTGTATACGAAACATGAAAATATCGATAAAGTTCGGCAAAGTCTGCTCGAGCAAGGACTGAGTATTACGGATGCGTCAATCATTCGTAAGCCGCTCATGTATAAGGAAATCAATTCAAAAGTAGAGGCGGAAAAAATACTTTCTTTTCTCGAGCGTTTGGAAGAACATGATGATGTGCAAAATGTTTTTTCGAATCTTGCATTTACAGATGAAGTAAGTCAACAACTTGCTGTATAATGAATGATACCATGCCGACGAATGCACTCCGCAGATTTTCTTCAGCAAATAAGAAAGCTTCTCACTTCATTTTAGATAAGCGTCAGAAATTCGTTGTCAGTGTTCTTCTCTTATCCTGTTTATTTTTTTCGATTCAACTTGAAGTAGGGGAGATAGGACTTTTTATTATCGTTCTTTTGTCTCTTTTGACAGATACTCTTTTCTACTGGGCGATCCGTAAAGACTTGAGCGAAAACAGAATGATGACAATTTTCATTCTTCCGTTTTTCTACAGCCTTGCGTTCGGGTTGTTCTATTTTCTTCTCCCGACACGATTTCTTTTTCGATTGATTATCACACTTATTTATGGTTTTGGCCTTTATTCGCTTTATCTCAGTCAAAATATCTTTGTTGTCGCTGCAATCCGTACGATCGCGCTTCTTTCGGGCGCACGAATCGTTTCTTTTGTTATTACAATTCTGTGTTATCTGTTTTTGGTAAACACGATACTTTCTTTGCACCTTTTCATCCCGACGCTTCTCCTCATCGGTTTGGTAACATTTATTTTAACGTACCATTCTCTGTGGACATATACATTACAGAAAACACCATTCAGACTTTCATTCTGGGCAGGGGGAATAACGATATGTTTGGTAGAAATCTCATCTGTTTTATTATTTTGGCCGAGTAGCCCGACGGTATTGGCGCTTTATATAACCAGTATGTTATATGTTTTTCTTGGAATGTCTCATGTTTGGATGGAGAGGAGACTGTTTAAAAGCGTTTTATGGGAATTTACATGGGTCGGTGTTATTGCCATGTTATTTCTCTTGTTGTTTACCAGCTGGGGGAGTTAGAGCTGTTTTTTTGACAATGTACATGCGGGTGGGAGAGGGGACTAGGAAAAGAAAGTCCTATAGTTAGATTTTAATATAGTGAGTTGATGTGGTATGATATAGTATGAAAGGAGAATTTTCACAAATTGTGGCTGTCTTATGAAAAAAATACGAACGACTTTTCACAGCTTCGGAGAAGCAAAGACGCCAGGTATCTGCTATCGCGCTCGGGGAATGGCCATACTCAGCATGTATTTGTCTTTTTAGATATTGAAGAGTAGAGAATTTTTATTCTTATCTCTATTTGACGAAGAGCTACACTCTCTTACATATCCGGGGTTACTTTATCATGTCGCACAATAATAGTTTTACGACGCGACGCGAGATTCCGGTTCGGGGGAGTCGCTCTTTTTAAGACATTTATTTTTCTAATTTTACTTGCAAATTTCAGTTAATATGAAAAATTTGTACTGTATTCCCTCGATATTTCCCTTCAATACTATTATGTATTTTTTTCTTATTTCTCTTTTAAGGCCATGTAATTTTCTCAGGCATATTTTCACAGTTTTTACTGTCGACTCGGGATAAAATACGTCTTGGGTCGTTTTCTCGCGTCCTAGGGCATCCTGGAGGCTTGTGTTTTATGCTCTCTTTACACCACTTGTGAGAGTTATTGCTGTTCCATCTTTTAAAGTCATTGGTACAGAATGTTGTGTAAAATCCCGATCATTCGCGTTTGCAGGACTGCACGAAACAATTGTATGTACGGCATCGTCTTTTAAAGATCCAAACGTATTTGCTATGTCCCATGCTTGATGAGGAAAAGAAACTGCAAGACTGCCGGCGACAATTGCTGCTAGAGAAGTCTTTGCTCCAAAAGAATTACCTTCAGTAGACGCAATTTTTACAATTGTTTTAACAAGACTTTGTCGATGTCGTCTTCGTGGCCATGCCATTTGTGTATCCGGCGCGATGCGTCGTGCGTGCGTTTCTGCTGAAGGTCTTGCATTAACATCAGTACCAACAGTTACCCTTCTTGTGGGTGTTTCTTTAGCTCCAGCAGCTCTAAATGTGACTTGGCTTTGATAAGATTCACGATCAGGAAGTTTCATTACCACTATACTATACTATAGGTTGATATTTGTCAAGTACTAAGTGAGCTGAAAATATTGAGCTTAACTCACCTTACGCAAATACGTTTCTGGTAAGCGATCCGCCAGCTGGCGGGGAGCACATCCAGAATCGATTCTGGACGAGCCAGAAGCATGATGACTGCGTAACATGAGTGAATAAAAAGGGCCATACTTTCCCAACCTTAAAATATCATCTCTATATAAGCTTGTCACTAGTTGATTAGCTATAAACTATGGTTATAGCAAGTAGCATTTTCATAATGTTTATTGAAAGTAGGAATTCTTTTCTCTAACTTTCTATGCTTCATATCTCAGAATAACTTTTGGGCGACAAAAAACAAGACCATGGGTAAATAAATAGCTTCAAATTTCTACTTGACAAACAACGAATTGTATTGTATGGTTATATACATAATAGTAGTATATGAGCGCTGATGATTTTAATCTGGATGATCTTGCGAATATAGAAGGTTTTGAATGGGATGATGCTAATATCATTAAAAACAGAGAAAAACATCACACAGAACCTAGAGAAAGTGAGGAAGTGTTTTTCAACAGACCACTCATTTTTTTAAAGGATTCAAAACATTCAACGCTTAATGAACGCCGATTCGGTATACTTGGAAAAACGAATGCAGGACGACGGCTGCAAATCTATTTTACAATAAGAAATAACAAAATCAGAGTTATAGCTTCCTGGGATATGAGTAAAAAAGGAAGAGCATTATATATAGCGCAAGAAGAACGAGAGAAAAAACAGA
>CAZAIV010000048.1:0-6552 GCA_964485315.1 uncultured Gammaproteobacteria bacterium | reverse complement strand
CACCCAAGCAATGGTTGCCAGCAAGAATACTATCATATTCCTGGGTTATTTCAATCGTTTCTATATACCTGTACTGGCTCACTTAATATACCAGGTGAAAGATAAAAAATATGTATTGGTTAACAGGGATTTTAGGAGCGGTATTTGCAATTGCTCCCTGGATTTTTGGGTAGCAGTAACATAACTGCATCGTGGACAAGTTTTATTTTCGGTATTGCTGTAGTTGCAGTCTCTATTATTGAAGGAATGCGGTCAGACCGAGAACAATGGGAATACTGGACTGCGGGAATTCTCGGAGTTTTAGCAATTCTAGCTCCATTTATTCTTGGATTTGGATCATTTGTCAACGCGATGTGGTCAAGTGTCATTCTGGGCATCTTGATTGTGGTCTTTGCCGGATCAAGACTGGGTGCCGGACAATGGAGAAAAACATAATATAATAAAGGAAACTCTATGACAATAACAAGCACTGCATTTCAAGATAATACAGAAATTCCGGAAAAATATACATGTAACGGAGGAAATTACAATCCTCCGTTTACATTTTCACAAACACCAAGAGAGGCGCAGAGTTTAGCTCTCGTCGTTGAAGATCCCGATGCCCCAAATAAAACATGGACCCATTGGGTTTTGTATAATATACCCCCTTCAACATTGGAGATTTTGCCGCATTCTCTACCTGAAAACAGTATGTCCGGCATGACAGACTTCGGCAGTACTGAATACGGCGGGCCATGCCCTCCAACAGGCGTCCATCGGTACTTCTTTAAACTTTTTGCACTTGATACTCTGTTGGATCTTCCCGAAGGGGCGACAAAAGAAACGGTCGAGAGCGCAATGAAAGGACATGTCTTGGAAGCCGCACAGATTATCGGTCTATACGGGAAGAAGTAAAAAGATTATCAGTATGATCCTGCTTCCTGGATAGTCGGAGCTGATTCCGGTTGATGAGGAGGACGTCGGTGGTGTCGTATAATAGAAGCTCCCAAAACCGTTGCAAACAGAATAAAGAGAACACCGACAAGATACGCACGGTCGTATCCATATACCAAAGCCTGTACATGACTTATTGAAGTCATTGACGCTGTTACCGACGCAGCGACGCTCGACAAAATTGTCAAACCAAGCGCGCCACCCATCTGTTGCGAAGTATTAATGAGACCTGAAGCCAAACCTGCTTTATTTCCCGGCACTCCGGATGTAGCAGAGACAATAATCGGCATAAATGTCATACCTATTCCGGCCGGCATTAATAAAATAGTCGGTAAAATATTGAATACATAATTTCCGTCTACCGGCAACTGACTCAATAAAAACATCCCAAAAGCTATTAACATCGGCCCTATAATTAAAAATCGTCTGTACCCGTACTTTGATACCAGATACGCCATGCGCGCCGATACGAGACCAAGAACAATGGGAAACGGTAGAAAACTTAATCCTGTCAGAACAGGGGAATAATGCATTACTGTTTGAATATAGAGAGATGTTAAAAAAAACATGCCATACATACCGGAGACGATTGGCGACATCATAACATTGGCGCCCGTCACATTGCGAATGGCGAAAATGGATAAAGGGATAAGCGGATGATCACTCCTTGACTCATTGAAAATAAAAGCAATGAGTAATACAAAAGAGAATGCCAGTATACCAAGTGTTCCTATGCTAAACCAACCCCACACAGATGCCTGGCTGATGGAGAAAACCAACGCGACCAGACTACCCGTTATCAATAATGCCCCCATAGCATCCAGATTACCATGTACTTTCTCTTCCTTTTCATGCGCCGGGACAATCCGCGCAATTGCGAGAGAAATAATAAGACCAATCGGCACATTGATGAAGAAATTCCATCTCCAGCTCAAATATTGCGTCAAGACTCCGCCGAGTAATAATCCTACCGCAGCTCCTCCTGTCGCAACGGCTGTCCAATATCCCAGCGCTCTATTTCGATTCTCTCCTTCTCTAAACGTTGTCAGAACGATGGACAATGCTGATGGCGACATAAGCGCTCCTGCCAGACCCTGCAATGCACGTAAAATAATGAGGAGTAACGCAGAATTCGATATACCGATTAAGAAAGAAAAGAACGTAAATCCGATCATTCCGAAAAGTAAAACTTTTTTACGACCGAATAAATCCGCAGCGCGTCCTCCCAGAAGCAAGAATCCGCCGAATGTGAGCGCATACGCCGTGATCACCCACTGGAGTGTGTCAGCATTGAAATGCAATGATTGTTTGATTGACGGCAGCGCAACATTGGTAATTGACGAATCCAAAATTACCATAAACTGCGCAACCGCAACGAGAATAAATATTAACCAGGGAGATCTTTGCTTCATAATATAATTAGTTTATGACTTCAAGTATTATTGTACATAAATAGTTTGTGATGTCAAGTATTTATTTTGTAAGAAAATTGTAGTAAAATAACTATATGCAGGATATAAGCTTACAGAATAATGTCTATTGGCAATTACTCCAGGTAGCGATTACAAACAAACATAATATGATGACGGTTGCGGAAAAGTACGGACTATCGGTTATGCAACTCTACACTCTCTGTCTGTTAGGCGGCCACATATCTATCCCTATGAATTCACTGTCAGGTAAATTACATTGTGATGCGTCAAATGTCACAGGTATTGTCGATCGTTTATTCATGCATAATTTTATTAAGCGCGAAGAAAACACAAAGGACAGAAGAGAAAAAATGATCGCTCTTACCGCAAAAGGAGCTAAACTCTGTAAGAAAATTTCCGATGAACTTGCCTCATACCAACCTGAAATGTTAAAAATTCTTTCCGGCAAAGAAAAGCTGCAACTGCAAACGCTTCTACACAAAATGCTCCGGACAGAGAAATTTATCTATTCAATAAAGCGGTGACGCAAACCGATAATATCTTTATACGTGACTGCGCCGATAAGCTTTTTTCCGTGATCAACTACCGGCATTGCACGAAAATTATACCTCTCAAAATTATCTGCAGCTTCTTTATACGTGCTTTCCGGATATAATGCAATGACATTTTCTACCATACAGTCCTTTAAAATTGCTGTTTCATCTGCAGCGAGAAGTTCTTTTATATCCAGAACGCCCAGGAGCATATTATTTTCATCCACGACATACATATACATGACAACATCTTTATCTTTTGCTAATGTATAGTATTCTTCCTGCAATGAACCGATTGTCATCGTCGGAATACAAGTAATGACTTTATCTGTCGTAACGTTAATTATTTTTTCATCCTGCTTTTCTAGCATTGCTTTTACTTTTGTTCTTTTCCCTTCAGGAATTGACGGCAGGAGATTTTCTACCTGATTCTGCGGTAAAGCAGAAAGCACATCGGCAATTTGCGCGGGCGTCATCAGGGAAATCAACTGTATAATCTTCTTTATGGGCAAAATTTCAGCGATATCCCGCTGTACGCTCGGATCAATTTCTTCGAATGTATCCGATGCCTGCTCTGCGCCGAGTTCGTTGAGAATTGCTGCCCGTTGATCATAATCGAGTTCTTCGATGATATCCGCCAAATCCGCAGGATGAATATCGGCGAGCCGTTCTTTCAATACTTTTAAACGCAGTTCTCCTTTGAATCGATCAAGTTCGGGAGGCAAATGCTGTATATAAGCCCAGGGAACTCTTTGATTCTGCATTTTTCCTGCAATAAACTGGAAAAACTTTCCGAGCGGAGTCAGCCCGAGACGCCGAAACATTCGGTATTTACTGAAATCAACATCGCTTACCAAAAGTTTATGATCAGTCAATAGTAAACGGATATCATAAACAACCTCGACGTCTCTATCCTGTGTATCAATCACTTTTTTATCCAAAATGTGGTCTTTCAAAAGTATTTCTTCATTATCAGGCTTTTTTTCGTATTCGTGAACATCCTGTATGTTAATATTTATTTTATCTGCTTCAAATTGCTCGACATTCGGCCACGGAATCAAAAGAGATGCTTCGCCGAAAGGACGTGAGATAACTAAGTGAGAAACTTCAGCAAATTTTTCTTTTTCAATAATGACAACGTCATCCAATTTACCGATTTTTTTTTCACGGATATATACTTTATTTCCGAGAACATCGGTAAGATAAAATTTTTGCATGTTTTGTGTATGCATAGATTACTGCCCTTGTGCTACTGTATAAAATTTATATATCAATAATACTACTAAAACAATTAAATACAATCGCAGAAGAAAGAGTGAAATTGCCACACCCCGCGTCATTTTAATTTTCGGTTTGGCATACTTGGCATTTATCTCCCGAATGGTATCGAGCCATTGATGCAGCATTCCTTTCATTTGTTCTGTAAGGGCTTGTGACATATTGTTACGTAAATAATTTCGGGAACAATGTCCCGACTCCATAGAGTGTTGACAAAATAATAATACACACAACGATTGTTATATTGACGATGTTCTGCCATAGTGAATTTTTATATTCCCCCATAATCTCTTCATTATTCAGTAAAAGGATGAGAAAGACCAAAGCTGCCGGAAGCAGTGTCACGGCGATAACCTGTACGAAAAGTGTTATCAAAACAAACGGCGCATTCGGGATAAGCACTACAAGACTCGCGGTAATCAATGTGAAAAAATATGCTGTGTAAAACCACGGCGCCTCGCGCACTTTTTGATTCAGTGAATGTGCCCATCCGAACACTTCTCCGAATGCCCATGAGCTTGCAAGCGAAATACATATAGCTCCTAAAAAACCCGCGTCGAATAAACCGATCGCCATGAACGTCCCGACATACCCGTTACTTTTCATCATTATTTGTGCAGCCTGCGCGGCGCTTTGAATATTAATACCCTTCAAAAGCGTCGCAGCGAGGATAACGATAAAAATAGCAATAACTACAGTAAATACTGAACCAACCAGCGTGTCCATCTTCTCCCAAATAATATCTTTCTCCTGGAGTCCTTTGTCCACGACTGAGCTTTGCTGAAAAAAAATCATCCACGGAGCGATTGTCGTTCCTATGTTTGCCATCAAAAAGAAAAACATTTGATTCGTAAAACCTCCCGGAAAGTGAGGGATAATGCCCTGATGAAAAATTTGAGAAACTGAGGGATGGATAAGAAAAGCGGCAGGAATATATATGAGGTTAATGACTGCAAAAAGAAACGCGATCTTTTCCCACGTCCAGTACCGGCCTTTCAAAACCATTAATGCCATGAGGAAAATAACGAAAATAATTGTCACAACTGGTGGAATATGAAAGATAAGAAGCGCGGCAGTCATGCCGATAAATTCGGTAATTAACGTCAACCAATTTACGATTAATAAATCAAGAAGGGAAAACCATCCCCAGAATGCGCCGAACGCGTCGAAAATTGCTTCCGCATGTCCCCTTTTTGTTACTGCTCCAAGCCGAACAGTCATTTCCTGAACATAATACGCAACAGGAAGAAGAATAACTAAAAACCAGATCAGATTATAGCCATACCGTGACCCTGTCGCAGCGTACGTCGTAATCCCGCCTGCGTCATTGTCTGCAAGCATGACAATGAGTCCCGGTCCCGAAATGACGAGAAAAATGCGAAGCGCTTTCAAGACGCGCCTATACTTGAAAAAGAATTTGGCCCAGATACCCATTATGTTTGTTTTTGAAGCACTACACAAAAAGGGGAAAGAAGAGGACGTAAAGCAATTACATCATCAATATCCGACACCCCTTCCCGTTGAGCTTTGACGGTACAAGAGCTTAGTGCAGATTTTCTGTACTACCTGCCAGCCGCTTTGGATGAATCCTTAATTCGGAAACATCTGTCCTGATCTGTTTAGTCTCTCGACGGTATAGATCAGCGGCTTGTATCTCTTGATCGCCTCACCTAACGAGGTGCGATTACTCCAAACTTGAGTATAGTCCAACCTATTTGAGCCTGTCAACCCCCAGTCGACTTATGGAAATTTATAAGCTTATAAACTGTATTTTTTGAGGAATAACCGTTTCAATGTTTCAACCAGATATAAATACGTAGAAACCAGGATAATAAGGATTAGAAAATACAGAGGAGGTGGCGATACAAATCCAAGAGGACCTGCCAACGATGTAAACGGAATCAATAAGGATATACCGACAATACCGACACATGTTCCCAGAAGCCATTTACTCGGATGGCTTAAGAAAAAAGGAGTGCGCGATGTGCGAATCACAAAGACAACCAAAATTTCAGTTGCCATTGACTCGATAAACCATCCCGTTTGAAAAAGAGAACCTCTCGCGTGAAAGAAAAAAAGCATGACTCCGAATGTGAGAAAGTCATAAAGAGAACTGATCGGACCGAAAAAAATCATATAATTTCTGATGAAATCTATATTCCAATGTCTCGGTTTGAGAAGAGACTCGTGGTCAACATTATCTGCCGGAATACTTAATTGCGATAGATCATAGAGTCCATTGGTCAATAATATTTGTACAGGTGTCATCGGAAGAAACGGGAGAAAAAATGAAGCGCCTGCCGCAGAAAACATATTGCCGAAATTTGAGCTTGTTCCCATGAGAATATATTTGATTGTATTATGAAACGTTCGTC
>CAZAIV010000047.1:0-4221 GCA_964485315.1 uncultured Gammaproteobacteria bacterium | reverse complement strand
TTGTCATAACCATAGAAGGGTCAGGCAAAATTGTCCTTCCGTAATAAATGTCATAAGGCAGAAAAGCATAGACGAACGCCGTCAATAATCCGACTGATGCATTCGTATATTTCCTGACGAGCAGAAAAAGAAACAGCGTCGTCAAAAGTGAAGAAATAATTGTGACAATTCTTCCCCATTCTTCCAATGTAAAAACCGGAAATACAATAGAAAACATAGCTTGGAAAGCATTATAAATCGGGAATTCGACGAAACGATAACCATGCGGATTTTCCAGTCCTGAGGGGACATTTGATATATCTTCGAAACGCGGATGCAGCAAATCAAAACCATGCTGCACGAAATTTCTTGACACTGCAGACGTATCTGCCTGCCGCCAACTATGCCAATCGGCTATCGGATTAGTAAATCGATATAAACGGATGATAAAACATCCGACCAAAATAAGCGCGAGAAGAAAATAAATATACTTTGGGTTATTTAACTTTATAAATGTATTCATTTTTATCAAATGAAAAAATATAATTCTTTGAATATATATTATTGTAATTGTACTCTGCTTCTTTCTTGGCAAGATCCAGTGATGTCGGATAAGAAAACACGGGCGCATTGTCTCTGTAAATAAACCACATGCTGTCATTCACTCCGGTCGGATATACCCACGCATTTTTATATTTTATCGGAAGATTTACGAGATAGACATCTGAATCCGTATTTAATGTCGAATAATCAAGCCTAAATTCCGTCATCGTATCCCGAGTTATACTTCCCGCATAGTTCCATTCCATGTTTACCGTTTTTTGCTGGAAGAAATAGAGCATGGACATTGCTGCTATGATAATAAAAAGTGTTGAAGATATATATTTTGTTTTCAAACGGAACAACTGCAACAATCTTCGAATAAGAACAACAACAAGAAGAACAAACCCGACTGACGACAAATATCCATACCGTTGCGCAATATTCCCAAGTCCCAAAAACGGCAATAACGAAATACAGAGAAATAAGATCGAAAAAACAATAATCTTTATATCCGCATGTATCAGGGATTTTCTGATATTTTTTCTGAAAGAAATTGCTGCAAAAGTTACGAGAAAAAGCAGTGCAAGTAGTATAACTAAAATGACCACCGATTCAGAACGCAACGAAGTCCGCAATGGTTCGTAAAATGAAAGGAATCGCTCGCCGAAAATAAATAGCCCGACATATCCGATAAGGTTACCAAATACATTCGGAAGAAAATGGAGAAGATTATATGAGTAGTCTCCTCCTCCCGAAAACGCATGCGTCATTATTCTTACCATGAAATAAACCGGTAAGAGAATATAAAACGGCAAAAGAAGAAGGGTATGTTTCCTGCTAAGTTTAAAATCACGCACATAAACCGCAACTAATGTCACCAAAAACGGATATGCCATCGTTAATTCATATGAACAAAACGCACAAATTCCCAAGAAGAATGAAACAGAATACCAAAATCGAGATTCTTTCTGAAAATATGTATATGCGCTCAGCAGCCCATACAAAATGAATATTGTCGAGAGTGTTGTGGAAATTGTTGAAATCCAATAAATATTCTCTGCCTGAGAAGGAAGTAATAAGAAAAGCACGCTCGCGGCAAATGATGTAAAATTGTTCTTAAAGATTTTTTTACTGAAGAAGTATACGCCAGCTGCGGCGGTAAAATGCAGGAATAGCGTAAAAAGATGGTAACCTTGAGGATTAAATGAAAAAAGTGTGTAAAGAAAAAATAGACATATTTTATCAAACGGACGATAGAAAAACCCTATCGAATCTGTAAAAAACTTTGGTATGTCGGAAAATGTCGAACTGGCAGCCCAATGAAGCCATGTGAAATCATCAGCAACAAAGAAATTATTAATACTCGGAATGAACACAACAAGAAGAATAATCAGCAAATACAGCACATACGCTGTTGAGGATGTAAACACCTGTTGTAACCGGTGAAGATATGGAATAGGCTTTTTTTTATAGAGAAATAGTCCTGCCAACGCAATTCCGAGAATTATCCACATGCTTTCAGCATCTTTCGATGCTTCGAATACATCTATAAAAATCGCATTCACGAATATCCCTATCATGCCGCCGCTGACGCCCATAAATATCGCTTTATGAAAATTTGAATTCACTTGCGGATATATCTCATGCAAAACAATTCCGAACATAAGAAATGCGAAGAAAAATGTAACAAATCCAAGCAAACCGGATTCTCCTAAGAATCGAAGATAATCACCATCTGTCGCAAGCGTAAGTGTTGAAAAACCTGTTCCGAGTAACGGGTCTTTTAGGAAAGCATTCCATGCTCTTGGCCATTCAGCTTGAAAACGAGTTGTAAACGAAATATCAAGCGCAAGCGCTTTCTGAATAAGAAAACTTCCATTCACTGTAGAAAGCTGATATCCTCCATTTTGCAATCTGAGAGCACGAGCTTCTTCCGGAGTCAGATTTTGCTGAATAACAGCCGACGATGTTGCAGTTCCTCTCGATGACAAACCGATAATGACAGAACCTGCCGGAAGCGCTTGTGAAGGAATGTTCTCTTTGATAACTTTTTTACCATTCGCCGGCGTCGTTGTCTTGGTCGTTGTCGGAACTTCTCCGACAATTTCTCCTTGGGGCGTCGTGATAATGGATGTGAAACGTATTGTTTGTTCGAACCGTTTAATCGTCGAACTGCTGAAAATAAATAAAAGCAAAACACTGATTAATAAAACAGGAATAAGAAAAATTTTCTTCTTAAAAAGAATAAGCGCAGCGGTTATTCCAACGATATAAGAAATAAACGAAACACGCGAGGCAGTAAAAATAAGCATCATAAGCGAAAGAATAAGGAGCATGAAAAGACCAATTCGCAAACCCCATTTTTTGACACTAATAAGCACAGTCACCAAAATCGGAATAACAAGTGCCATGTAGGCAGCCAGATCGTAACTTCCGCCAAAAGTCGATGTCATACGTCCATCCGCAGGCAGACAGAGTCTATACCCTTTCGCGAACTCTTCATTTCCTGTTTGAAATGACGGAAAACAAAAGTTAATTTGTTTCAGATAGGGGAAGTTCAGCCATAAAAATCCATAGAACTTTTGCCCGATTCCATACAGAGAGATTCCTAAAATCACGAGACATAATATGACGAAATAATCTCTGATATCCTTCCAGCTTTTTACTGTAGAAAACGCTATCAGAAAAAGAATCATGTACTCTATTCTTCGCAGATATTCAAGCGCAGCGATATGAGGGAAAAAATTAGCTGTCTGCGGACCGAAAACCAATAAACTAGCAGCCAGGCATACTAAACCCGCAATCCAATACGCATATATAGGTAATGCGAGAAGAAATGGCGGAAAACTGATTTTCCTGCGGATCAATTGTATAAACCAGATGACTGTTACAGCAGCTATTGCAAAATCCTCAAGCCTGATATAGACGTACGTGCGAATAATATGGACGCTTGGCAGTTTAGGATACAACGCGACAAAGGCAAGCAAAAAACAAATGCCGATTTTGACAATATTATTATCGAGAAATCTCAAGAGCTTTCCCATATGTTTGAATTAGGTATGCATTATTATACAGTCTTCCGATAAAAAGTAATATTACTGCTTTCGTTCTCAGACACAAACGGATAAGCATATATTCCCATCTTGGCCTGTGTTTGCGGAAAAAATACAATATTCCTTTATAAATATGCACGATCGCGAAGGTTCTGTCTGTACTTCCCTGATCTTTATGCAGGACTGTAACAAACGGGTAGAAATACACGCTGTATCCTAACTTGTGCGCTCTGAAACACAATTCCATATCTTCGGTATACATAAAAATCTTCTCGTCAAATCCGCCTAATGATGTAAAAACTTTTTTTCTAATCATTAACAAGGCGCCTTTCACCCAATCTACTTTTTTTATTTCCGAAGGATTCTTATCAAGAAATCCAAGTCGTTGTGCTCCCAGAAGCAGGAGAAACGCGTGAAATAATGTATAGAATTTCCCTGCTGAAGACTGAGAAGATCCGTCAAAATTAGTTAAAGGTCCTCCGAGAATCGCAGCCTCATCATGTTTTTCCATATATTCCAGCATTTCCGACAATCCCTGTTCCACTATCGTGTCATTATTCAGTAAAAGAAGATATGTTCCGGTTGCTTTTTTCGCTCCGAAATTGTTTCCCGCACCGAATCCTGCGTTCGTTTCATTCTCATACAC
>CAZAIV010000046.1:0-7809 GCA_964485315.1 uncultured Gammaproteobacteria bacterium | reverse complement strand
TGATTGGAAATTGGAAATTGCAAATTGGAAATTTACTGCTCATAAGTTTCTTATTAGCAGTGATGTACATGACAAACGCATGGGATGGAGGAATTTATTTAATCCTTACACTTTTTGTTATTCTCTATCTCCAGCTGCAAACAATATCAGAAAAAAACAAACAAGCAAGTATTATGTATCACGTATCATCTATTAAACAATCAGACATACTACCTAATACTTTATACTTAATACTATTTATCGTCGCCTGCTTCTTTCTTTTTTCTTTGCCTTTCTCACTTTTCTTTGATCCATCTTCGCTTGCTCATGGCATTGGTATTTTATGTGCTCCGACATTTTTAACGAACATCGGACATATCGGTCCGTTTTTATTTGAACCGAATCATTGTCAAAAATCCCCGTGGTGGCAACTGCTTATTCTCTATGGATTTTTTACTTTTTTCGCGTTTTCATTTATGGGACTTTTGACCCGTATCAAAAATCCCAAAAAATCCGATTGGTTTATCTTTTTATTAATCATTCTTTCGGCATTATTAATTATTCTCCCTGAATTTATCTATGTAAAAGATATTTATCCTGCCAATTACCGGGCAAATACGATGTTTAAGCTGGTATTTCAGGCGTTCATCATGCTCTCACTTGTAAGCGGATATACCATTGCCCGATTTGCAGGAATATTTCGCTCCATGCTGCACAAAAGACATATTCTTCCCTTATCCCTTTCAGCCGTTTGGTTATTTATTGCTATCTGGTTTTGTGGTCTCGTGGCTCTCTATCCTTACCTGGCAATAATGTCATACTACGGAAATTTACAAACATACCACGGGCTGGACGGCACGCAATATCTCAAGATGCTTTATCCCACGGACTACACGGCAATCAACTGGATTAACAAAAATATTACCGGTCAACCGGTTATGTTGGAAGCGCAAGGAGACTCATATACAGACTATGCGAGAGTTTCCGCAAATACCGGTTTGCCAACGGTTCTTGGATGGACGGTTCATGAATGGTTATGGCGGGGAAGTTACGACGTTCCCGCACCGAGAATCACTGACGTACAAACAATGTACACGTCATCCGACAAAACGCTCGTAAAGCAGTTGCTGCAAAAATATAATGTGCAATATGTATTCGTCGGGGATCTTGAGAGGCAAAAATATCCAACTGTGACAGAGACTGTCTTCAAACAACTAGGAACAATTGTGTATCAAAACGGAAACACGAGAATATATAAATTAAGTTTCTAATTTATGTGTACGCAGTTACTATGTTTCTGGCTTGTCCAGAATCGATTCCGGATGCGCTCGTTACTAGCTTAGCAGAAACGTGTTTGCGTAAGGTGAGTTTCTAATAACAAATCATCTTACTTTCCCATTGAAGGAACAGGAGTCAATGCTTTTCCCGCTTCGATTGTCGGATTCGGTGTCGGGGTAGGGCAACCAATATTATTTATTTTGCACGCAACAAATGCTTGGACATGTGAATAGTTATCCGATCCTGCTCGGGGAATTAAAACATAAGCTCCGCCATAGCTACTCGGGTCTCCCTGGATAAGTAAATTTCCTTGATCATTCGGGTCATCCGTATAATCAATAACATAACTATGAATAGTCGCTGTTTTCATTTGCTGAGCTAACTTGATAAAATCCGGTATGTCATTTTGCGAAATGTCGGTATCAATACTTGATCGCAAGATACCCAATAATGCAACTATTTTCGAAGGGTTTAAAAGTGTGCCTGTAGACAATAACTTTGTCCTGAATGCCTCGATCACTTTTTGCTGACGGGCAGACCGGGCAAAATCAGTTCCTTCAATTCCCATCGCATGACGTGATCGGACATATTCCAAAGCGGTCTGTCCATCCATATGTTGCATTCCCGAAGAAATATGCAAATGCATATATCGACAGGGAAATGCTTCCTGATCGGTCGCGCTTCCGGTTGCTTCCTGCGCGGTTAAATCAATAATCTCCTGCGGCGTATGACCGCATGCATTATCTTCGCTCCCCTCAATCGGATAGGCATAATCATCAAGCGTCCGTGCAACGTTTACGTCAATTCCGCCAACCTCGTCAACTGCTTTCACAAACCCGCCAAAATCAATACGAAAGCCATAACTTATGGGCTGCCCGATAACTCTACTGATCGTGTCCTTTGTTACCTGTAAACCACTGCCCTTTTGTTTCCCTTCAGCTTCAGCGTATGTGGCGTTAATCTTTTGCCCGATAGCAGGATTCCATAAATCACGGGGAATAGAAACGAGATTCATTGTATTATGCTGCGGATCTATACTTGCGAACTGAATGGTATCTGTCAAAAGTGGTCCGTCATGATTTCCACCGCCAATGCCAAGTAATAAAACTGTGACATGTTGATCCGGATTTGTTTTAGTAAGATGAATTCCGGGCTTCGCATACTGAAAAAGTAGGGGACCAAGATACACAATACCTAAGACAATACATCCGATAAGCAAAAACCCCACTACTTTAAGGATTATCGAGAGATTTCTTCGCGCTTGAATTCTATATCTCCGACTCATAGAGCAAATATTAAGTATAAAGGATTGAACATAAATAACAAGATCCCAAGGATTGGATTCTATGTATGATGAAACATTAATTCAAAATGATTTTCTCTAGGCTTTCTGAATAATTCCTGAAAAGCTCTTTGCGTCCAAACTTGCCCCCCCCACCAGAACGCCATTTATATGTTCCTGCTTTGTAAATTCATTTACATTTTCTGCGTTTACGCTCCCGCCATACAATACCAATACGTTTCCTAATGTGTTTTTTATTTTCTTGGCCACATTATTAGCCGATTGCGGATCTTCCGGCTGACCTGTCCCTATCGCCTCCAATGGCTCAAAAGCTATTAACTGCTGTATTGTCTTATCCTGTAGACGTAAACTATGCGTTTGTTCTTTATTGGACACACAAATAATCGGTATCAAATTGTTCTCAATTGCACGCTCAGTTTTTTCATTAACTATTTCATTAGTCTCTCCCATTTCTCGTCTTTCAGAGTGACCAATAATGACATATTGAACGAGTTCCTGAAGTGTTTCTCCCGACACTTCACCCGTATGTGCTCCCTTAGCAAACTGAGAAATATCTTGACTGCCTAATTTGATCGGCAACTGTTTCTCGTCAATGTAGTGTTTTACTTCTTGCAACAAACTAAATGGCGGACAAACGATGGTAGTCTTCTCTTCCGAACTTTGAACTTTGAATTTTTCACTTTGAACTTCGTCAAACCACTCCGTGGGTTTGACAGCGTTTTCTTTCCAATTCGCGATAATATATAACTGCTTCATTGTGGTAGAATCATTATACCTTATGTCAAACGACCTGCTCAAGGAGCTAAATCCCGAACAAAAAAAAGCCGTATTGCACACAAGCGGTCCTATGATTATCCTTGCTGGTGCAGGATCCGGCAAAACCCGCGTTCTTACCTATAAAGTCATGTATTTAATACTAGAAAAAAAAGTTTCTCCGGAATCTATTCTCATGATTACCTTCACAAATAAAGCGGCTAAAGAAATGAAGGAAAGAGTCCTCAAATTTATCTCCAACACTCCGTTTCCTATCTCCCATACCCCGTTCATTTCCACGTTTCATTCTCTTTGTGCCAGAATTCTGCGGATTGAAGGAAAGTATATCGGTCTATCAACCAGCTACGTTATCTATGACGAGCAGGACCGTCTTGATACTGTAAAAGAAGCAATGCGCCGGCTGGACATTTCGACCAAAGACGTTAAACCGAATGCTGTTTTATGGGCAATTTCTCAGGCAAAAAATGAATTACTTGGTCCAGGGGATTATCTGACATTCGCAAGAGGCGTGTTCCAGCAAACAGTCGCGAAGATTTACCCAATCTATCAACAAGTCATGAAAGAATGTGACGCTGTTGATTTTGATGATTTAATCTTTCGGACAGTACAATTATGTAAAGATAATCCATCCCTCCTTGAGAAATACCAACATAAATTTCAGTATATTCTTGTTGATGAATATCAGGATACAAACAGAGCGCAATACGTATTAACCAAACTTCTGGCTGACAAATATAAAAATATTTGCGTGGTCGGTGATTTTTCGCAAAGTATTTATTCATGGCGGGGCGCCGATTATCGAAACCTCATGCGTTTTCAATCGGACTTCCCCGGAACCAAAACATTTTCACTCGATCAAAATTACCGTTCAACCCAAAAAATTCTAGACGGCGCAACAGGAGTCATCGGTCATAATACCAGTCATCCTGTTCTTAAACTTTGGACTGAAAATCCAAAAGGTGAAGAAATAGAACTCTATGAAGCCAATAACGAACAGGATGAAGCAGATTATATCATTCGAAATATCAATGATATTGGCCACAACTATTTGCATACTATCGCCGTATTGTATCGAACGAATGCGCAATCACGTGTGATTGAAGAAGCATTTCTCCATCATGCGATTCCTTATGTTTTAGTTGGCGGTACAAGGTTTTATGAGCGAAAGGAGATAAAGGATGTTGTTTCTTATCTTCGTTATTTCGGCAATAATGAAGACCTCATAGCATATAAAAGATTGGAGAAAATAGGGAAGGGGAGACTCAAGAAATTTCTTGAATTTATTTCGGAATGGAAAGAGAAAAGCACAGTGACAGGAGTATTAAATAACAAGCAAATTCAAGACGCAGATAACGAAGCTTGGTTACAGGATGACAATAATCATCAACAACTCACCACCATCGATCTTTTGGATAAAGCGCTCAAAGTGACGGATTATCTCGATCTTTATGACAAGAACGATGAAGAAGACGCCATGCGTTTGGAAAATATTAAGGAACTTCGCTCAGTTGCCATTGCCTATCCTAATCTTTCTGAGTTTTTGGAAAATATTGCGTTAGTTGAACAGGAATATGAAAGCAAACCGCAAAAAGACGACCAGAAAAAAAACGCCATTACATTGATGACGTTACACGCTGCCAAAGGACTGGAATTCCCGAGGGTATTTATGATCGGTATGGAAGAAGGTTTGTTTCCGCACAGCAGATCGCTCATGGATAAAGACGAATTGGAAGAAGAACGACGGCTGTGCTACGTCGGGATGACCCGGGCGAAGCAAAAACTGTATTTAACGTATGCGAGAAAAAGAATTTTTTTTGGCCAGCACGCAAGCAACACCGTCTCAAGATTTATTCTGGAACTCCCCGAGCACGTCATCTCCCAACGATTTGCCGGTAAACTCAATCGTGAAATAGAGCTCCCGGATTATCTCTAAGTTTGATTTATGATACATGATTTAGGATTTATGAATATGAAGCTAAAGCTCATAAATCCCCGATGCCTGCTATAATTATATCTATGACGTGGCAAAATATATCTGAAGAACAAAAAGAGCAGTATAATGCGCTTGTCAATCACCCTCTCCAATCCTACGAATGGGGAGAATTCAGAGAAGCAACCGGAATCAAGGTTATTCGTAAGGGTTTGTTTGAAAATGAAAAACTGATTTCTGGTTTTCAATTAACAATTCACAAAATCCCATACACTAATTCCACCATCGGTTATCTCCCGAAAGGGGAGATGCCCGCTAAAGAAGTGCTTGAAGAGTTGCAAAGGATTGGCAAAGAAAACAATTGCATCTACATCCAACTCGAGCCCAACGTAATGCAGAGTTCAGAATTCAAAATTCAAAATTTAATTCATAATTCAGAATTTTACACTCTACATTCTTTCCATCCTTTATTTACCAAATACACATTCATCCTTGATTTGACTAAATCCGAAGACGAACTACTCAAAAATATGCACCCGAAAACCAGGTACAATATTAAACTTGCGCAAAAATATGGAGTACAAATCGTAGAAGATAACTCTGAGGAAGCGTTTGAAACATACTGGAAAATTATGGAAGAGACAACGACCAGACAGAAGTTTTATGCGCATACGAAACACTATCATGAATTACAGTGGAAAATTTTCGGCAATCGTCATTCTGAATTTATTTCAGAATCTTCTTCTAAATCACAAAAGATCCCGAAACAAGTTCGGGATAACGAAAACAAACTTGAATATCATTTACTATTGGCAAACTATCAAGGAAAAACTCTCGCGGCCTGGGTATTATTCACCTTTCATGATACATTATATTATCCTTATGGTTCCTCAACCAGTGAGCATCGCAAAACAATGGCGAGTAATGTATTGATGTGGGAAGCGATACGGTTTGGAAAAAAACTCGGAATGAAAAAATTTGATATGTGGGGAGCATTAAATGAAACACCCGACACAAAAGATCCTTGGTATGGATTTCATAGGTTTAAACAAGGATATGGTCCGGAATTGACAGCATTTGTCGGCAGTTATGATTTGGTCATCAATTCTACAGTGTATCAGTTTTTGAAAATTGCGGACAAACTCCGTTGGTTATATCTACGAATGAGGAAGTAATTCTTCGATCTACTCAAACCACTTTCCCCATCGTTTTGTTCTGAAAATAAGCAATGCAAGCGGTATGTAAAATAATACTAACTTTGGGTACAGAGTGAGTGGCGGCAATACAAACATATTTGCAGCAGCAATGATTGCAACTGTCTCCTCTTTCTTTTTCTCTTTTGCGAAGAGAAAAACGAAAAGGATAAAAGAAATAAACACCGGATATCCCAGTCGATAATTTGAAATAAATATATTCTGTTGGTACGCAGAGGGGAAAAAGAGAAAAAGTATCAGGTCAATAACGCCGATTGCGAATACCTTCCAAAAGAGAGTCTGTATTTTCGTTTTTGTGTAGAAAAAGAAAAACAGACCGAATGGAATAATAAGTAATGCAAATGACCAAATTCTATATTCCAGAAACATCGCGTTGAGCATTTGTAGCGGGAAATGAACAAAGGCTTGCCAGATATGCACTTTTGTAAATGGTGTTCCTTGAGAAAATGATAGCGGCTGAGGGTAAACCGGATTACCGGTTACGAAATAATTCCGGATATACCAGAATAATCCGAAAAGACTAAACGGGATAAGAAAGACGAGTGTTCTTTGGACACTTAGATACCTTCGTATATTCCCGATAAAAAGAAGACCTAACACGAGGGCAAAAGCAGAACCCGAATATTTTGTTCCAAACAAAAGCCCTGAAAAAATACCCAGTGTAAAAAAATATCGAAGAGATTTTTCGGGTCTCACGAATAACCCCAAGGTTATCATAAAAAATACCGCGAGCCAAATATCAACTGTTTGCGCATTTACCCAGCGTAAAACCGTTTGCAGGGTACAGATAGTCAATGCAAATAGCAATGCGTAACTTTTTTCTAATCCTGTTTGTCTCCCGAGATATATTCCCGCAAACAGTAAACATCCGAGAGCAAAGACGTTATAGAGATTTAATGGAATATGAAAGGCGAGAAATATCGCCAGGATTGTTTCGGCAGCTCCAGGGAAATACTCTCTATCCAGTAAGTAGTGCGGATGAAGAAATTGTCCGTTGACAATACTCTTCGCAATTGGGATATGGTATCCCAGACTGTCTCCTTCAGACGGTTGTGTCGTCAAACCTATAAAAAAGTAATAACAAAAAAGATAGAGAAATAAGATAAACGTTATTTTTGCTATCATCCCAATCGGAGACGTTTTCATTCTATTTTTAAACGGCAATCCTCTTTTTTATTTTCTTTTCGCTGTTTTCTTCGGAATTCCATAGATGTAAATCTTTTTCTCTATATCTTCCGCGATCAGCGGCAAATAATCAATCGCGTATCGGTAACAGACAATTCTCGTTCCCGGCTGTAGTTCTGTAAGAAATTTTTTCTTCAAATTTTTTA
>CAZAIV010000045.1:0-3924 GCA_964485315.1 uncultured Gammaproteobacteria bacterium | reverse complement strand
GCTGTATTTGTGTGACAGCCTGGAGGTGCTGATTTTGCTGTGCTTGTCCTCCGCGTGACGCAACCAATCCTACCATAAGACCCGGCAGAAGAATAACAGCAAGACCAATCGTGATAAGAATCTCGATTAAAGCCTGTCCTTTATATTTTCTCATACTCAATTTATCTGCGTTAATACCCCCAAATAATTAAATTGCAGTTGTTTTTGCTGATTGGTTGAGGTATCTTCTAATGTGACGGAATTCGTTATGGAACTATACCCGTATACTTCACCGCTTAACGGAATAAAAATAAGATTACCGTTTGTAAAACCGATATGTATGAACTGGAATGTCGGATCTAATACAAAAGTTAAATTACTCATATCGTTCGGGTTAAATGACGTACCATGAAAAATTGTGTAAGAATCTGTAGTGAAATGAACGCCATAATAATCAGGACTTGTCCTTCCCTCAGTGTCTCCCTGCATTGCTTTTACTTGCTGTTGTTTCGTATCGGCAATCAGTGTCAAAAGCTGTCCTTGTAATGAAGCTTTGTGTTCCGCGTTTAACAAGCTTATCGTTGCCAGCCCTGACAATAACGCAAAAATAGCTATAATGACTAATACCTCAACTAAGGAAAATCCACGTAGCGCAGTACTTCTCATTGTATTATCCCGGATT
Organism: uncultured Gammaproteobacteria bacterium; assembly: GCA_964485315.1. Lineage (GTDB taxonomy): Bacteria > Patescibacteriota > Microgenomatia > Levybacterales > UBA12049 > DAIDHK01. The sequence continues at coordinate 3,263 of CAZAIV010000045.1, read as the reverse complement.
ACTTATATTAGCGATTAATGAATACATAGGAGCAATAATTGCAAGCATCATTCCGCCGATAAGGATTCCGACGACAACGAGCATTGCCGGCTCAATAAGCGCAGTAACAGTTTTCAATGTATTCGCAACCTGATAATCAAGATACTCGGAAGCGTCTTGCATCGCCTTATCAAGAGAGCCGCTTTTTTCGCCTGCTTCTGTGATTTTAATAATAATACTCGGAAACACTTTTTTGTAATCTTTAAATCCTTGTGAAAGATCTCTTCCTGAAATAACAAGTTGTCGTGAGTGCTGGATAGCAAGTAAAACCTCGTGTTTATTCACCACTGCTTCGGAAAGCTGTATCGCATTCCCGATGGGAATTCCGGCGTTCAGTAATAAATAGAGACTCCGTGTGAAGCGGGCAATATCGATTTCCTTGCCGAGTTGTGAAATATAGGGTAATGAAAGTAATGCTTTCGTAAACAGTTTTTTTTGTGTTTTGAAGAGAAGATAAAAAAAACCGATGATGACAGCGGAAATCGCGACTGCGGTTAATGTGTTATTGACAAGAAAGTCGGATGATGCGATAAGCATTTTTGTCGGAAGCGGAAGAGGTGTATTAAGACTCTTAAAAACAGTCGAGATTTTGGGCATGACAACGATAAGAATGACGAGCATAACGCCGACAAACACGAAAGCAATAAATATCGGATAAATGAGCGCGGAACGAATCCTATCATTAAATTCCATATCCTTTTTTAGATTTATCCGAAGGTCATTCAATGCGACATCCAGTGTACCCGCTTCTTCACTTGCGCGGATAATATTGACCATGACACTATCAAAAATCTTCGGAAATCGTTCGAACGTCGTATAAATCCGTTTTCCCTGCATTAAATCGGCGCGCAGTGTCTCAAGCAGTATTCTCATGTGACCTTTCGAGTCTTCGAGCAATGAATCGACAGTCTCAATAATCGGAATACCCGCGCTTAACATAGTTGCGAGATTGCTGATAAGCCCAATTTTCTCGTTTCCCGAAATGGAAATGTTCTTCAGTTTTTTCATTCTGTCTCAACTTTCGTTACTCTCATAATTTCTTCAAGAGTTGTTAGTCCCTTGGCGACCTTCGACAAACCGTCGTCCAACATGGTGCGCATTCCTTCCTCAATTGCCAAGGCCGTAATGGCATTCGCATCATTTTTTTTAGAAATAAATTCCCGAATCCTTTTCGTTACTTCAAGCACCTCAAAAACACCGATACGACCTTGATATCCTGTTGCGTGACATACCTTACAGCCGGTTCCCTTATACACGCGAATTTTTTCCGTGTCGCCGAATGCGCGGTTAATCACATCCTCCGGAAGATGCTTTTTTAACTCGCTTCGATCCGTGACAGATGTTATTTTGCACATATCGCATATTTTCCGAATCAATCGTTGCGCGAAAATCACATTAACTGTTGATGCTACCAGAAAAGGTTCCACGCCCATATCCGTCAAACGCGGAAGTGTCGTTGCGGCGTCGTTTGTATGCAACGTTGATAGTACTAAGTGGCCGGTCAGAGCAGCATTTACTGCGATACTTGCCGTTTCATCGTCGCGGATTTCTCCGACAAAGACAATGTTCGGATCCTGGCGGAGAATTGACCGCAAACCGTTTGCGAACGTCAGTCCCGTCTTCGCGTTTACATGGATTTGATTGACACCCTTGATTCTGTACTCCACTGGATCTTCAATTGTGGTTATGTTTTTTTCTCGGACATTAAGAATTTTAAGAATTGAATAAATAGAAGTTGTTTTTCCCGATCCCGTTGGTCCGGTAGACAGGATCATTCCATAAGATTTGGAAAACGCGTTCGTTACTTTCTTCAAATCTTCTTCAGTCATTCCAAGATCAAGTAATGAAAATTTTCTAAATCGTGACGCCAACAGGCGGAGAACTGCTTTTTCTCCGTCAACAACAGGTAAGATCGAGACGCGAATATCCAGGTCTTCTTCTTCAAGTTGAATTCTCATTTTTCCATCCTGCGGAGTTAAATGTTCATCGGTTCGCAGGCGGGATAGAACCTTTATACGGCTTATTATTTGGTCGTGTAAACTTTTAGGGAGAAAGAGCGCATCGTGTAATATTCCGTCAACTCGGAAACGGACAAGAGAATTCAATTCTTCCGCTTCAATATGTATATCGGACGCTCTGTCTTGATAAGCGTAATTAATAATAAGGTCGACAATTTTGGCTATCGGCGCATCGTTGTTACTGCGTACGCCTGTGTTTTTTATTTCCTCCTCAATCAATGCGTCGAAGGACTTCTGAAGGTTTTTGCGATACGCCCGTAAAGCAGAGTACATATCCTTCTCAGTTGCGATGTACGGAATAATAGTAAGACCGGTTTTTCTGGCAAGCATGTCGCGAACGAGTTGGTCGGACGGATCAACCATAGCAAGTTTTATCCCTTGTGTATCTTTGTCAAAGGGAATTACTTTATGTTTTCGGGCAATTCTTTCGGGTAGAATATGAATAACGTCCGGCGCTAGAGCCAGTTTTGACAAAACGATAAACGGAATTCGCAGCGCGTTGGAAATAAGTATGCCCAGGTTCTCGTCAGAAATAAGGTCTCTCTCAATCAACGCATCTGACAAGCTAATCTGTGTGTTTTTTGCGAATTGGGTAATCTCGTCCAGCTTTTTTTGGTCGACAAGATTAATATTCAGTACGATTTTTTTTAGCTGATCATCAGAAATAATCATGGGCAGTTCGATAGCTCTCTCTTTATCTTAGCAAGTTATTTGCTAAAGTCAAAGATTTAAAACAATTGTGAATTGTGATGACCGCCCTTGCGCTTTGGGTAAAATTAGTATAATAATTAAGACATGGCACATTCCGATTTGGTGTATTGGTTTTCCGAAATTGGGAAAGATGATGTTGGTTTGGTCGGCGGAAAGGGTGCCAACTTGGGAGAAATGACACAAGCGGGGTTTCCCGTACCAAACGGATTTATTGTCTCTGCTCGCGCATATTTCAACTTTATTAGAGAAAATAATTTATCAGTTAAAATAAAAAACTTATTATCTACTGCGAACTTTGATCATCCCGATTCTCTCCATCAGGTATCAGCGCATATTAAAAAGCTCATTATGGAGGCTGATCAGTCTGAAAGACTCGTGAAGGACGTACAGACTTCGTATGCCAAGCTGAGCGGACTTTTTAAAGAATCCCTTGTCGCAGTTCGTTCGTCTGCAACTGCCGAAGATCTTCCTACTGCATCATTTGCCGGTCAACAA
>CAZAIV010000044.1:0-4379 GCA_964485315.1 uncultured Gammaproteobacteria bacterium | reverse complement strand
ATGTTACCCCTGTTAAAAACGGGTTTTCATTTTTAGATTATGTTCTTCAGCCGCTGCAACGATTGACGTACACAGCCTTCGCCGGTGCGGTGCAGAAGCAAACGCCTGAACAAAGCATGCGGCAACAAATTATACGTTTACAACAAGAAGTAACACAACTGAAAAATGATAATGCCGCGTTCCGTGACCAGTTTTCTTCAAGCACAAATAATCCGGAGCGTGTATTACCCGCGCATATTATCGGTATGCCAAGGTTCCTTCCGGGGATTACACAGCCGGATACAATTATTATAGATCAGGGCGAGAATCAAAAGGTGAAGGACGGAACTGTTGTCGTCATAAAGAATATGCTTGTCGGGAAAGTGACGAAAGTTGAACCGGACGTATCAATAGTGAGTTTAGTCACGGATCCAAGTATTTCATTAACCGCGCAAACCACGAAAACGAACGCATTAGGAATTGTACGGGGAAGGGGAAACGGGGTAATTGATCTGGAAAATGTTGTCCTTTCGGATACACTTGAATCGAAAGATATTATTGTGACGAAGGGAGATGTGGATGAGAACAATCAAGGTTTTCCGCCCCAGTTAATCATCGGCACAATCACGTCAGTGCATAAAGATCCCAGCGCTCTTTTCCAAACTGCTGCTATTCAGCAGCCGTATGATATCACACATGCAAGTATTGTCTTTTTACTCATACATCCATGATACAATACATCTTCTTTGTTTTTTTATGTCTTGCGATATATGCGGAGGGAACGTTTACCACGACACCCGTCGTTCTTTCCTTGCTTATCCCCTACGCTGTTCTTACACAAAAAGAGCATATATTTCTTTATATGTTTCTCGGCGGCATACTTCTGGATCTGTTCTCAGGGCAAACGATCGGCTTTACCAGTCTCTATTTTCTTTGCAGCATCTTTGCTCTCTTGCTGTATCAGCGGAAATATGAGATTGCATCGTATCCGTTTATCGCATTTTCAACAATGATTGTGAGTCTACTCTATCTTTTTCTTTTTATACATGCGCATATTATTCCTCAAACGATACTGGCAGTTCTGCTCGCAGAAGTATTTTTTATTTTTTTCAAGAGGTTTAAAACTATATGAAACCGGGCTATACATTTGGCGAACATATTCGAACCGAAAAGATACGGCGTCGATATAACGGAGATTCGGAAAGGTCGCGGCCGTTTCGTGACTCTATTTTCCTGCTTGTGTTATGTTTTATTATCGGATTGTTACTTGTGAAGCTTATTTCGGTGACGATATTTCAGGGAGCATACTACCGTTCCCTTGCTGATTCCAATAGGACAAGAACGAAGGTTATTCATGCCCCAAGGGGGATTATTTTTGACCGCAACGGCGTTCCTCTCGTCTATAACACACCCGGTTTTCGTGAGTTAGTAAATGGGAAAGTAGTTTTCCTTTCAAAAGAACAGGCATTTGAGCAAATGACGAAGGGAAAACAAAACATCGAGATTGACAGTTTGCGTCATTATCCGTTTGCCGACAGTATGGCACATGTCATAGGATATACAGGACAAATAACGTCTGACCAGTTACAGTCAAACGCATTCAGTAATTATCAACCAACTGATGTTGTCGGCGAAGGCGGCATTGAAGAACAGTATGAGCATCTGTTGCGCGGAACAGACGGGAAACAGTTGCTGGAAGTAGATGCTCTGGGAAACGTTGTTCGGACGCTCGGGCAAACAGACCCGATTCCCGGACAAAACATCACATTGACACTTGACAGCAAATTGCAGCAAGCAGCATATACTGCGATTCGCGGAGTCGGGAAAGGCGCTGTGGTTATATCCAAACCCGATGGAGAGATTCTTTCGCTTGTGTCGCAACCCTCATTTGACCCTAATCTATTTACATTGGATAAGACCTATCACGTAGCATCGGATAGCGCATATAAAAATGTTGCTTCAGTTCTTCTGGACGGAACGAATCAGCCGTTATTAAACCGAGCGATAAGTGGCACATATCCACCAGGTTCGACATTCAAAATTGTCGTTGCTGCTGCAGGATTGCAACAAAATATTATCGACGATTCATATACGATCGAAGACACGGGAATTCTGACGATCGGTAAATTTTCTTTCGCTAACTGGTATTATACCGATTACGGACAGAAAGAACAGGGACCGGTCGATGTCGTTCGCGCAATACAGCGGTCAAATGATATTTTCTTTTATAAACTGGCGGATAAAATCGGCATTGATAAACTCTCGAGCTTTGCGAAAACATACGGCATCGGCAGTACGTTGGGCATTGATTTGCCAGGTGAGGCTTCAGGTGTGTTGCCGACGAAAGAATGGAAAGAAAAAAATATCGGCGAAGAATGGTATACGGGTGATACGTATCAATACGGAATAGGACAAGGATATTTATTAACCACACCGCTTCAGGTCAATTCGTGGACGGATGTCATCGCAAACGGCGGGACACTCTATCAGCCGCATATTTTGCAGGATAAGAAACCTGTTGTTATACGGGATAATTTATTATCACAAGCGAACCATGATTTGATTCAAAAAGGGATGATTGAAGTGTGTAGCCCAGGCGGTGTGGCGTACCCGCTGTATCAGTTTAAAGTGAAAAATCCCGCCTTCGCCAAGGCTTCGACGGACAAGGAAAAGTTACAAGTTGACGGACTGGATTTTAAAGTTCCCGACGGCGCATCTCAATCGGCAGAATTACAAAAACAAGTCCAGATTACTTTGGCCTGTAAAACCGGAACAGCTCAAATTGGCGGGGCAACGACACAACCTGAAGCGTGGATTACTGTGATCGCTCCTGCGTATCATCCGCAGATTGTCGTGACAGTACTTGTCGAGAATGGTGGCGAAGGGTCAGTTGTCGCGGCACCGATCGCGAAACAGATTCTGGATTGGTATTTTTCAAATGAAGCACAGTAAGAACTTATTTGTCATGCGTTAGCGATGTAAAAGAAGCATTATTGCGATGATGAGCGCGTAGACGACAATCGTGACTGCCAGATAAATCCCAAACCACTTGAAAAATCCTTTCCAGAACATATTGGTATCTGCTAGTATAGAGTATCTGGGATTTAGTAGAAAGCAGTAGTTTTGTGCTAGAATACTCACTGACATGAAAGAGCAAGCTATAGTCCAGGTAAACCAAAATACTGCAATTCCGCGAGAATCATGGTACCGTTCTCGCATCAGAGATCCACTGATGTATAAAGGAGTAGATTTGATTGTTCCTCATTTAGATCGTTTAACAAAAGACAGATTATTTTATAATCCTGGTCGAGAAGCTGTTATTGGGAAGATAAATGATGGAATAAAAGCGGGAATGCATGTTTTTGTGGCAGGGTGCGGACATGAAGCATGGCCTGATGCTATCTGGATGACAAGATTTTTATCTGAGGTACAAGGTGCGCTGGGAAAGGAGTTAGTGAAAGGTATAGATATCTCAGCAGCGAAGGGTTTGATAGATGGGCAACAGGGGTATAAAATGCAACGTTTAGCAAGGCCATTTGGAAAGTTTTTCGAAGATAGAAGCGGACGATTAGTAATGGTTCGTAGAGCGAAAGACGAACATGGTTCAGATGATGAGAGAAGCGACAGACTAAGCGATGATATACATGTCATTACGTCGGCTTTTATTGAAGGGGGAATGGAAGGTGGGCGAGACAAGCAAATAGAAGAAGCTGTGTTTGACAGACATAAAGGAGTTTTTGTAACTCGAACAAGATATGTTCAAAAAGGTCTGCAGGGAATTCATCCCGAAGATAGAAATGCGAAAATAACGAGAATATTACTTAAAAGACAATTTGATGATTTTGAACGGAATGGTGGATTGTTAATTGTTCCATTTGTAATGAACGGCGGTAAGAATATGATTCATCCAACATCACAAAAAGTTGACACAAGAGCAGTCCTAGCTATAATGGGTATGTACCCGCGTAACTTGATAAGCGCAATTGTTTGTGAACCGATCTCTCTAAAGCAAATAGTTGCAGATCTAAAGAGCCAAGGTAAACAATACACTGCTGATACGGTATATGACTCTATAATGGAAATTGCGGCAAAAGAACGGCCAATTGAAACCAGAGGAGACTATAGATATAGAATTCGTATATAACTATTTCTTTCTTCTTTTTCTTAACTCCTTTATACTTAGCTCAGTATGACTGAACGGGAATATTATTTGGGGTTTTCTTTATTTTCCGGGATTGGGCCGAAGCGGTTTCAATTGTTGCTTGAGAGATTTGGCACTGCGGAAAAAGCTTGGAAAGGATCGGAAAAAGAATTACGAGAAGCAGGACTCGGTGAAAAAACTACTAAACAACTTATCGGTTTTCGCCAAACATTTTCTATTGAAAAAGAAGTAAAAAAAT
>CAZAIV010000043.1:0-4484 GCA_964485315.1 uncultured Gammaproteobacteria bacterium | reverse complement strand
CTCGTAGACAAGTCGCACCAGTTCTCCTCTGGGGGCAGTATTAATATCCATTGGACTATTTACGCTATCAGATTAAATGAGACGGTGTCAAATTTTCTCTGTTAGAAGCGTGAACTCATTCTTGTAAATCTCGAATTTTGATTCTATTAAGGAAAATGGTAGAATATAAGCTAATGATTAGTTACGTTGTGCCTGTACTTAATGAGGAAGAGGGAATAGATGCTTTTTACCGTGAATTGAGCAAAGAAGCTAAAAAGCTTTCTTCAGGTTATGAAGTCCTGTTTGTCGATGACGGGTCTACAGATACTACGCTTCAGCGTTTAAAGGAATTTGCACAAAAAGATCCTCATGTCCATATCTATTCATTTCGGAAGAACCAGGGGAAAAGTGAAGCATTGACGCTCGGTTTCCAAAAAGCAAAAGGTGAATATATCGTAACGCTGGATGCGGATTTGCAGGATCGGCCGTCAGAAATAAAAAAATTGCTGGAAGTAATCAAAGGAGACTGGGATGTCGTGAGCGGTTGGCGGAAAGACCGTAAAGATAAAAAGAAAATGGTTATCATGTCAAAAATATTTAACTTTCTGGCGAGGACATTTTGGGGACTCCGATTGCACGATTACAATTGCGGTCTTAAGGTTTATACCGCCGAGGCAGCAAAATCCCTACGTCTTTACGGCGGATTTCACCGATTTATTCCTCTTTTGGCTTACCAGGAAGGGTTTGCGGTTACAGAGGTAACAGTAGAGCATGACGTACGAAAGTTTGGAAAATCAAAGTTCGGTATTTCAAAAGTCTGGAAAGATTTACCTGATATTTTTACCATGTTGTTTCTGGCTAAATATAGTAAGAGACCTCTGCATTTCTTCGGCGTTATAGGTATGTTACTTATACTTGTCGGTTCAATCTCTTTACTTTATTTATTATGGGTACAGCTTCATGGTCAATCTATCGGCAGGCGTCCATTGCTTCTTTTTGGTGAACTTTGTTTATTGGCAGGGGTACAGATCTTCTTGACGGGATTCCTCGCTGACCTCATAATTAATTCATCACAGCGGGAGATAACGCATCATCCGTTAAAGTTCTCGACTGACACAGAATGAAGATAGGAATTGACATAAGTCAACTCGCATACGAAAAAACAGGTGTGGCAAACTATTTGGGGCAGTTAGTGAGGTATTTGTTGGAGTGTGATAATGAGAACGAATACGTGTTGTTTTATTCATCATTAAGAAAGAATATCCAATATCCAATATCCAATATCCAATCAAATCCCAATATCAAAATTAAAAAATTTAGGATGCCTCCGAGCTTACTTGATTTACTTTGGAATAAATTACATGTTTGCCCGATTGAGTGGTTTATCGGTCCCGTTGATATCTTTATTACGTCTGATTGGGCAGAACCCCCTGCCTTGAAAGCAAAAAAGGTAACAATTCTGTATGATTTGATAGTCTACAAATATCCTGAAGAAACAGATGCACAAATCGTCTCGACACAAAAAAGAAAATTATCGTGGACAAAAAAAGAAGAGAGCGCGTTTTTATGCATTTCAGATTCCACAAAAAAAGACGCGGAAAAAATCTTAGGAATCGCGAAAGAGAAATTATTTGTTATTTACCCGGGGATCAGTTAGAATTATGCAGTTAAAAAGTGTTAAAAAATTATCCAAGAAAAATTGCGAGGAATTATTAGTAAAGGAGGAAAAACATTTGCGGTAATTAATACACCTCTTCGTGTTTCCCGATTGCAAGAAAGCGAACAGTCGTTTTATTCGTCCATTCATAGACGATGCGGATATTATCTGTGATGCTGAACGACCATTTATCTCTCATTCTTTTCCGCAAAGTATGGTTTCGGAGACGGGTATCGTCGGGATTGCGTTTAAATATGTCTATTCTTTTCAAAACGAGACTTCCAAGTTCCTTATCTTGTTTAAGTAATCTTTCGTAATCTCTATCAAAACTCCCCAGCAATAGTACTTTTATCATGTCGTTTAGGAGAAGGTTTTTTTAAATGTAAAAAATAATTATGAATATCTTCATCCGTTTCCAACGCTATATCGTTGTCATCAGGTAAAGCTGACCTTCGTAACACCTCATCTTCAAATTCTTTGGTAAATCCGTTTTCTGTGAGCTCAGGGTACATAATTTTGCGAAGTCCGTCTCGGACTAATTCACTGATAGAAGCATAGCGTTTCTTTACCATCAATTTTTTGGCATCTTCGTACATACCCTGTGGAATCGAGATATTTATAGTCGCCATGTAGCAATTATTGTATCATTTTCATACAAAGATTGTCAATATGCTCTAATTTCAGTTTATTTACATGTGTATATGATTACATATAGAATATATACATGCTAATCGGAATTGACGGAAATGAAGCAAACGTAACGCGTCGGGTAGGTGTGAGTGAATTCGCGTTCGAATTGCTTACGAAATTTGAAAAACTTAGAACTTCCCACTTCGTCTCTTCAGATGAGGCTTCGAGGGACAAGGAAAACTTAAAATTTAAAATTTTTTTGAAGAATAATCCATTGCCTGATTTCCCCAAACAGTCAGAGAACTGGCGCTATTCGGTTTTTGGTCCGGGGAAAATGTGGACGCAGTTTGCTCTGCCCGCACATTTGTTTTTAGAACGAAAAAAGCCTGATGTCTTTTTTACTCCCTCGCATTACGCGCCGAGATTTGCCCCTTGTCCGACCGTTATCTCGATCATGGATCTGGCATATATTCACTTTCCTGAAATGTTTACTAAAAAAGACCTTTTTCAACTTGAAAATTGGACGAGATATTCCTTGAAACAGGCACGAAAAGTGATCACGATAAGTGAAGCAAGCAAACGTGATATACTCGAGACATACGGTATTCCCGATGACAAGGTTGTCGTCGTCTATCCGGGAATCAGGCAAACCGTTGATTCTGGACAAGCCAGAATGACAATGAGAAGAAGTGAATTAAATATGGACGATCTTACACCACATATTTATCAATTTGAAGAGTTGCAGCGGAAATATGGTATGAAAGGGGAATACCTTTTGTTTGTTGGGACGCTTCAGCCGAGGAAAAATATCGCCCGCCTGATTGAGGCGTTTGCGAAAGTACAACGAAGAATCAAGAATCAAGAATCAAGAATTAATGATCTGCAGTTAATCATCGTTGGAAGAAAAGGCTGGTTGTATGAAGACATCTTAGCTGCGCCAGATAAATTTGCTGTTAAAGCAGACGTAAAATTTTTAGATTTTGTTTCTGATGATGATTTAGATACGTTGTATGAACATGCAGAATGCTTCATCTGGCCGAGTTTGTATGAAGGTTTTGGTTTGCCGATCCTGGAAGCTATGCAACATCATTGCCCCGTCATTACAAGTAATGTCTCGAGTATGCCTGAAGCAGGAGGAGATGCAGCGGTGTATGTCGATCCCTTGAATGTCGATGATATTGCTGAAAAGATTGAAAGAGTATTGTCAGATAAAGATCTTCGAAAACAAATGATTGTGAAAGGGGAAAAACAGGTAGAAAAATTCAGTTGGGAGAAAGCAGCGAAAGAGACGGTGGAGATTTTGCAACAAGTTGGCAAAATCTAGTTGAAAGTTCATAAAGTTATAGTGTTATAACTATTATTGTATGAAAGATAAAACAGGAAAAGAACTATCATATAAAGAAACTTTATCAAAAAGTATGCATCGAATTGATTCGGTTGCTCTGGAATTAGTAAATATGATGCTCATCTGGATTGGTTTTATTCCGTTTCATCACGTCCGCAGGTTTTTTTATCGGATTTCGGGAATGCGTATCGGGAAAGGTTCAACTCTCCATACGGGAGCGCGGTTTTATAATACCGAAAACATTACAATCGGCGAGGATACGATTATCGGTGAAGGAGCAGTTCTGGATGGACGGGAAAAACTGTCGATCGGCAATCACGTGGATATTGCATCGGAAGTCATGATTTATAATGCGGAACATAATGTGGAAGCGGAACATTTCTCAGCAACTGAAAGCGTCGTTCAGGCGCCCGTGGTGATTCACGATTATGTTTTTATCGGTCCCAGGGTGATTATTTTGCCGGGTGTTGTTATCGGAAAAGGCGCAATCGTGGCGGCCGGAGCAGTTGTCACGAAAGATGTTTCGGATTTTCAGATAGTCGGGGGAGCGCCGGCGAAAGTCATCGGTGAAAGAAAGAATAAAGACCTTCACTACATGCTTGGAAGAGCCGCGTGGTTTCGATGAAATAAGAATCAAGAATTATGAATTAAGAATAAAGGATATATGAAGTTGTCTATTATCACACTGAACTTCCGAAAGCCCTTGTTGACGATTGCCTGCATGGAATCACTTTATAAAATCTATAAAACGCAATTTGAAAAAGAGGAATATGAGCTTATTATCGTCGATAATCATTCGGAAGACGATTCGGTACGCGTTCTTAAGGAGGAAATAAGAAAGAAACTGTATAAAAATTTTCATGTGTATGAGAA
>CAZAIV010000042.1:0-6573 GCA_964485315.1 uncultured Gammaproteobacteria bacterium | reverse complement strand
TTTAAGATCTTTCCGTTTGCGTCCATTTCATAAACATAGACTTCTCCTGTGGGAATTTCCAGTAGAGGGATTTCACTTTCGGGAACATTTTCCAGATATTTGACAAGCGCCCGTAAAGCATTGCCGGAAGAAGAAATAATGACATTCTTCCCGTCCTTCACTTTCGGTAAAATTTCTTTTTCGAAGTACGGTATCTCCCGATCATAGACTTGTTTTAATGACTCGCCATTCGGTATCGGATAATCCCATGCCCGCCTGATTTTTTGAAAATTTTCATCTCCGACTTCTTTTTGCACTTCCCACTTATTTTTTTTCGTATAGTCACCGTAATTACGTTCATTTAACGCGGCGCTCGTTTCTGTCGGAAGATTTGATTGCCCGTGCCCGAGAGTTTGTAAAATAATGTCTAATGTTTGTTGCGCGCGTTTCAATGAGGAAACATACGCGTAATCAAAATGTATATCTTTAAGATTCTCTCCTGCTTGTGCAGCTTCTTTTTTACCAAGTTCTGTCAGTAAAGGATCATCCCATCCGGTCCACCAGCCTTTGGCATTGTATTCTGATTGTCCGTGTCGGACTAAAACTAAATAAGACATATAATATAAGTGATTTATGAGTTATGATTTGTGATGTATGAATTTAGCAAATTGTGCGTCTTTGCCCAAACCTTCTTCAATTCGCAATAATTCATTATATTTTGCTATTCGTTCGGTTCTGGAAAGCGAGCCGGTCTTTATCTGTCCTGTTGCCAGCGCGACAGCGATGTGGGCAATTGTGGTATCCTCCGTTTCTCCCGAACGATGAGAAATAATTGAGTTCCATCCTGCTTTTTCCGCCATTTGTACTGCCTGAATCGTTTCAGTTAATGTTCCAATTTGATTTACCTTAATTAAAACAGCATTTGCGCTATTCTCATCGATACCGCGTTTCAGGAATTTTGTATTTGTGACGAATATATCATCGCCGATGATTTGTGTGTCTTTTCCCATTTTTTCATTCAATTTTTTCCATCCGTCCCAATCACTTTCTGAAAGTCCGTCTTCTATCGAAATGATAGGATATTCTTTTACTAATTGCTGATACCAGTCAATCATCTCTTCGGAAGTGAGTTCTTTATTTTCGGCCTTGAGAGAATATTTGCCGTCTTTATAAAATTCGCTTGCTGCCGCGTCAAATGCCAATCCGACATCTGTTCCCAATTGATAATGCGCTTTTTCAACTGCTTTGCAAATCAGATCAAGCGCTTCTTTATTTCCGTTTCTGACATGAGGCGCGAACCCTCCTTCATCCCCGACAGTTGTGCCATATCCGTTCTCCGTTAACACCTTTGCTAACGCATGGAAAATTTCCGCTCCCATGCGCAAGGCTTCGGAGAATGTCGGCGCGCCAATCGGCACAATCAAAAATTCCTGAATATCAGTTGATGAAGCAGCATGTTTTCCTCCGTTGATTATATTCATGAGAGGAATGGGTAATGAAAAGTTTGTCATCCTGGCTTGTCCAGGATCTGATTCCGGCGTCGTTTCACTCCCCAGAATGACATTATTACTAGCCAGCTCATTAAAATACGCATAGAGCGGCAGGTTTCTGGACATAGCCGCAGCTTTTGCCGCAGCGATAGAAACGGAAAGAATCGCGTTGGCGCCAAGTCTGGATTTATTTTCAGTTCCGTCAAGATCGATAAGTTTTTCATCAATGCCTTCCTGATCATCTGTCTCCATTCCGATGACCGCGTTGGCTATCTCTGTGTTGACATTCTTTACTGCCTTAAGAACACCCAAGCCGTTGTATTTTGCGTTATCTCCATCACGCAATTCGACTGCTTCATGTATTCCCGTTGACGCGCCGGATGGGACTATTGCCCGGCCGATGATGTGATTTTCCAAATAAACGTCAGCTTCAACTGTGGGATTTCCCCTCGAGTCAAGCACCTGTCTTGCACGAACATCAACAATTTTCATGTCGGAAATAAGTATACTACACATTTTTGCTATTGACTATATGTGGTCGGCGGATATTTGATAGGAGATTACATTTTGCGGACTTTCATCCATACCACTGTTCCTTCGTTCTTTATTCTGAACTGCCGCAGGTCTCTTTTTTTATCAAAAGCAGACGTACCGGAGATATCATAACTTAATGTAAGGAGATAGTTCCCTTCCTTATCTTGCTCAACCTCGACTAACCTGAAATTAGAAATGTTTTCTGCACCAGGAGAAATTTTCAGCAAGTGATCTTTTGCATTTTTTACTGCAACGTCAAGATCTATGGGAGTGTTCATATTATTCACTCATGTTACGCAGTTATCATGTTTCTGGCTTGTCCAGAATCGATTCCGGATGCTCCGTCTGCTGACGGATTACCAGAAACGTATGTGCGTAAGGTGAGTTATTCATTTTCTCATATAGTATCTCCAGTTCGGCGCTAAATGTCAATACTAATTATTGCTTTTTCAACAAATTTCTTTTATGCCACTTCGCTTTGATTTTACAAAATTTTGGCATATACCTTCGAAGCAATCAAAAAAATGTTTATGTTGATGCGACAGCAGTTATTGCTCAAAAAATCAAAGCTACGATTGGTATTATACCTTGCATTTTGATTGCGAAGTGGTATACCATACGTATATGCTTGAGCTGTTGGCAAACTGGTTAGTCAATGCAATTGTGATTGTTGTCGCTGCTTATGTATTACCGGGCGTACACGTTGCGTCATTTGTTTCTGCATTATGGGCAGCTCTCGTTCTCGGGGTAATCAATGCAATTCTCAAACCGATTCTCGTGTTGCTTACTCTTCCTATAAATCTCCTCACACTCGGATTATTCACATTCGTGATTAACGCATTACTTGTCCTGCTGGCAACGCATATTGTCTCAGGGTTTCATGTCGATAGCTTTTGGTGGGCATTATTATTCAGTCTCATTGTTTCAATCATTCACAGCATCCTCAATTTATTGGAAAAAAAGAGATAAATTTGCAGATAAACAACTCTATGCAGCACGTCATACAAACAATTTGTACTATCGGGCCGGCTTCGGAAAAGCCTGAGACATTGGAAGAATTCGTTCGTTTGGGTATGGATGTAGCCAGAATGAATTTTTCTCACGCGACAGAAAGAGAATTTATCGATCGCAAAAAACTCATTGACGCATATAACCGCACATATAATCGAAGCGTAAAAATTCTCATGGATCTTCAGGGGCCTCGTATGCGTGTCGGTGTTCTTCCCGATGAAGGAATTGTATTGACCGAAGGCGAAATTCGTATTTTTACGACAAATAAAAATAATACCGACGCTATTTATATTAATGATCCGTATTTGCATAATGATATTGAGATACATCATCCTATTTTTTTGACAAACGGAGAAATGGAGCTTTTGGTTACCGATAAAAAAGGCACGGAGATTAGCGCCAGAGTTATTCGGGGCGGGACGCTCTATTCCCGAAAAGCTGTGAATATTCCTGAAACGAATTTAACGACCAGAGGGTTAACTGAGAAAGATAAAAAAGATGTGGCATTTGGTGTCGCACAAGGAGTAGACGCGATTGCGATGTCGTTTGTGAAAGATGCCGATGACATTGAAGATTTGCGTCAACTTATTCATAATCCCAAGATTAAAATTTGTTCCAAAATTGAAATAAAACAAGCGATCAATCATCTCGATGAAATTGTTCAGGCTTCAGACATCGTGATGGTTGCACGGGTAGATTTGGGAGTGGAAATGCCTATTAAGGAGATACCTCTTTTACAAAAAGAAATTATAACTCTTTGTCGCAGATATAACACACCCAGCATCGTTGCCACGCAAATGCTCATGAGTATGGTACATCAGCCGCATCCCACACGGGCTGAAGTCTCAGATGTCGCCAATGCTGTTTTCGATGGAGCCAGTGCGGTGATGTTGTCTGATGAATCTGCGTTCGGGAAATATCCCATACGTTCTCTGGAAATCTTGAAGAAAATCGCCTATCGTGCGGAAGAATATCAGGAAGAACAGTCCAGAAGAATATCCCTTTTTGAGAATTGATTTCACGAGGGCTGTCTGCCTATCGAGACTGGCGGACGCGGTCGAGTTTGGTCAAATATTTCTTTCTCAATCGCAAACTTTGCGGTGTTACTTCCAATAACTCATCTTCCTCCAGGAAATCCAAACATTGTTCAAGACTCATTATGACAGGCGGAGTTAACGCCAATTTGACACCCTCGCCCTTCGATCGCATATTTGATTGTTTCTTTTCTTTGGTCACATTCACTTCAATATCTTCGGGACGCGCGTGTAAACCGATAATCATTCCTTCATATACCTGTGTGCCGGGTTCGATAAATGTCAATCCCCGTTCCTGCGCATTACCCAGCCCATATCCCAGCGCGGTTCCTGATTCCGAAGCAATTAACACACCATTTCTGATTTTCGGAATCGGCGGAGTAAGCGGCGCATATTTTTCAAATAATGTATTGATAAGCCCGGCGCCTTTTGTTTTCGTTAATAGCAAACTCCTCAGTCCGATAAGCGCTTTCGAAGGAATATGATATTCAAAACGGGTATTTCCCTTTCCGTCTGTCTCCATATTCATCATGTTTCCTTTTCTCCGTCCGATTTCTTCACTTATTGCGCCGACGAATTCATCAGGCACATCGATAATCAAATTTTCAATAGGTTCCATTTCGACACCATCAATAATTTTGGTAATGACTTCTGGTTTTCCAACTTGAAATTCATATCCTTCCCTTCTCATCGTTTCAATCAGAACCGAGAGATGCAGTTCTCCCCTGCCCGAAACAACGAACGAATCCTCTTTTGTCTCCAACTTTAGCCCGACGTTTGTCTCCAGTTCTTTTTCAAGCCGTTCCAGCAACTGTCTCGAATTGGAAAATTTCCCCTCTCTTCCGGCGAATGGAGACGTATTTGCTCCCATCGCTATTTTTATCGTCGGTTCTTCGACTTTAATTCGCGGCAGCGGCTCCGATTCTCCCTGATCTGCGATGGTATCGCCGATTTCCGCATCTCCCGCTCCGGTCATGTCAATAATATCCCCGGCAATTGCCTGCTCGATATTCACTTTATGCAATCCTTCTGTTGTGGCTAAACTATCAATCCTCGCTTTTATTTTCTCCCCATCTGCTTTCAGAATGACTATAGGTGTATTGAGTGATGGAGCGCCGCTTAGTATTCTTCCGATGATATGTTTTCCTTTATGCGTATCAAAATCTAAGCTTGTTGTCATCATTTTGAAACCTCCGTCGAGAACTTTCGGCGCAGGGATTGTCATGATGATTGTTTGAAGAATAGGATCAAGGGTTGACGTCTCGTTGATATCTTCGGGTTTATATGCGGCTTTTCCTTCCCGCCCGATGGCATAAATAACAGGAAAATCTAAATGTTCAGGATCTATAGCTAATTCTAAGAAAAGATCATTGATATGCTCAAGTGTTTTCGGAATATCGGCAAGCGCTTTATCAATTTTATTAATCACTACAATGATTTTCAGATTTAGTTCTAATGCTTTTTTTAAAACAAATTTCGTTTGTGGCATTGGACCTTCTTGCGCGTCGACGATAAGTAGTGCGCCATCGGCCATGTTGAGTGTTCTTTCAACTTCGCCGGAAAAATCTGCATGTCCTGGAGTATCTATAATATTAATCTTTACATCAGTATAAAAAACTGCCGTGTTTTTTGCCAAAATAGTTATTCCCCGTTCCCTCTCCAGAGGGTTTGAGTCAAGGATAGTTGTCTGCTGCATTTCAGCTTCATTATTCCGAAATGTATGCGTTTGTTTCAAAAGAAAATCAACGAGTGTTGTTTTCCCATGATCAACGTGCGCGATGACAGCGATATTTCTGATTTTGTCACTGGTAAGATGTTGTGTATGATTCGAACTTATAGTCTGCATCTGCTCATTATAGCACAATTCAGTGTTGTCTTCTTCAGATGTGAGGATTATAATGGGCGGCGTTATGAATAACCTGCGCTTACTCGCATTTTTGACTATCGTGTTAGCCAGTATGCAGCTTGTCGGAGCAGGAAAAACGAAGCCCGACACAACGAAAAAAGAGACACTTGATCTCCACACAGTCTCCCATCCGTCGCCGACTATTTCTCTCAGACCGGCACAACATATTTCCGAATTGTTATCACTTTTCACATATCCCGGAAGTATTGTGATACGTATGTCCAATAATCAACGTACTCTCCAGAGTGCGGAAAGCGTCACGACAATCACGAGCTGGTATGTTTCCATTATTCAGAAACAACATATGAATATAAATACGTTTGTCAGAATGAACGAAAACGGCGATGTCATAAATAAGTTAAACGGTACTTCGCAGGAAAAAGAAATAAGTGTTGTTATTGAAAAAAAACAAAACATGCAGGAAACAACAATGACAGTACATGTACAATAGTACGAATTGCATTGGTCCCTATCTTCCCTGACATTACCCCACTTTGTTAAATGATCAGCTAACAAATGAGAAATAATTTTGTATTGTTAAGCTAACTGGAGAGGTCTCTTCACTTTTTGTTCAGTTTGTCACACCAAAATTCCCGCTTCCGGTTTGCTGCCGGGCAGG
>CAZAIV010000041.1:0-3842 GCA_964485315.1 uncultured Gammaproteobacteria bacterium | reverse complement strand
ACCATCTTCTCAATCGTAAAATTCTCTTCCACCCGTTTTCTAGCCTGAGCACTCATTTCTGCATGTTCCTGATCGCTTAGGTTGAAAAGTGTTTCCACATTTGCCGCCAAACCGTCCGCCCCATCTTCATAAGAAGAAAGATACCCGGTTTGACCGTTATCTACTATCTCCGGGATACTGCCCTTGTTAAAAGCTATTACAGGAGTCCCGCAACTCATTGACTCAGCAATTACTAAACCAAAAGCTTCATCCCAATTAGGAGTCATCAGGAATACTTTCGCTTTCCCGTAATACGATGCTAGTTGTTCAGTTGTGAGCGGCTGATCTTTTCCGACCTTACCTACCCATTGGATTTTATCATTAAGATATGGCTTTACATATTTCTCGAAAAACTCCTTATCTTCCACTCCCCCCGATAAAATAAGTTTCCTTCCGGTTTTCAGTGCGGTTTTTATGGCCCAGGAAACTCCTTTCGCATCTACGAAACTTCCGTCCGGATTTTTTGCCTGCCCCAACCTTCCTACCCATAACATATAGTCCTCCTTCTTATTTGTAAAAGGGAAAGAAATTGTGTCTATGCCATTGTAGACAATTGTTTCTATTTTGGCTTTTTTGAAGTGACTCTTTTGGGAATTGGATATAGCAACCAGATGTCCCTTCGGAAAAAGACTTAAAACTTCATCATAAACACTCAAAAGTCCGGGCGTCAAAGACATATGAATTGTTACGACAATCGGAGTTTTAATCCTATCGTTGGCAAAAAGATTGAGAAATTCAGGATAGCTATGGTTATGAATAACGTCAAACTGTTCTCCTATTTCTTCCAGCTTCTTGACAAACTTAACTAAATATCCTGCCTCTACATAAAACGCGTTCTCATACCCTTCTTCTCTTTGCATATCGATAAATCCTCGGTCTATTACCGGAATGACCTTTACTCCTTCGACAATGCTGTCTGCGGTGCCAAGTAGTGAAACGTCATGTCCTTTTTTCACCAACTCGCTGGCAATCTGATACACAATCTTTGACCTTGAGTACGTAGTCTCTTTGTTTACATTTCTTTTAATCGTTGATGCTAATAATATTTTCATAGCCTCTATTACTATATATTACTTTTGCGTATTACGAAATGCCTGATTTGCTGAACGCATCAGATTGGATAATTGAGGATTTTGACCTTTCACCACTTGCAAATACTCTTTTGTCGAATAGGTAAACTTTTTGTATATTTCTTCGAATTGGCTCGCAATCTTCTCCCATGTAAAATTATCTTTGATTGTAGTCACGGCATTCTTAGATATTTTCTTCCTTAAGGCATCATCCGAAAGGAGCATATTTACTTTCTCAGCAATCTCCTGTGCGCTCCGAGGCTTCACGAAAAAACCATTTTCTCCATCTTTGATGACAGTAACTATCCCCCCTCGTTTCGTTGCGACAACAGAAGTGCCTGCAGCCATCGCTTCAAGTATCGTTAATCCTAACGGCTCGGCCCAAATGCTTGGGGAAACATACACGTCTGCCCTCTCATAAAATGCATGAAAAAGCTCAGAGTCTTCCGCCTTAATATATCCAACCATTATGACATTATGTAAATTCTTATTCTTAATTATGCCCTCCAATCTTTTTTTATCATGTCCTCCCCCAACAATGACAACCGTTCCATGTATATCTCTCGCCGCATGAATCAGATATTCGACTCCCTTATTTTTTGTAAGCCTTCCCGTAAACAATACTATTTTCTTCCCTTTTAGATTATATTTCTTATCTATTTTCTCCTTTTTTTTCTCGTTCGGAATGAAATTAGACATATTCACTCCTCCCATAATGACTTTTGTCTTATTTCTTAAATTCTCCCCAAACATGTTTAAATACTTTTTCCTGGTAAATTCACTTACCGCGGTTATGTATCTGGCAACTCTGTTCGCATCATTAATAAGTCCGATAAAACGTCTGTCAATCTTCAGATATTCTAAATCGCTGCCATGCGTTGTAATAATAAATTTAATGCCGAATAGGATTTTCAGGACACGGGCAATACCCGGAAGAAATGCTGTATGAAATACATGGATAATTTCAGGATTAAATTGGTAGACAGCATCTATGCTTGTCTTGAGATAACTGGTATATATCTCTCCCAATTCAAGACCGTTCATATCAGAAAATTTTTTTGCTTTGGGTAACTCCGGGTGGCCCACAAAAACACCATATTGCCGGGGATTAACGACGAAATGTTTCACTCCCGGCAATTGCCTCTTATCCGGAGCAACTATAGCAATTTCATGCCCTCTCTGCACCAAAATTGATGTAAGCTCTCGCAGGAAAGAACCGCTTCCATTTCCCCACAAAGGAAAGGGGTATAGGAAAAGTATCCTCATTAGGTATGTATTATAGCATAGTGAGATTTATGTTCACCTCATCCCGCGAACACGTTGAAAAATATTTCACTGTTGAAGGGATGGTCGATGAATGCGAGAAAGTACATGAAGAGATATTGTATAAGTCATAATGATCTATCTTTACAGTCATTGCGATACGTCCGCCGACGGCCGCGTCGTCCTTCGACAAGCTCAGGACTCCTCGCAATGACTGAATATGAATTAGAGATTATACTTTCCTCATCTTTTCCTTAATAACTAAATAAATAAACTCCGCCAGCGCGAGTTGGCGTTTGATTCTCCACGGTTGGCGGATGAGTCTGTAGAGCCACTCAAGACCTATGGAGCGAATAAAAAATGGAGCTCTGGGAATAGCGCCGGAAATATAATCAAACGCCCCGCCTACGCCCATTGCAACCTTTACAGGGATGTCCGGCAAGTGCTGCGCAATCCATTCTTCTTGTTTCGGAAAACCGAAAGCGACGAATAAGATATCAGTATTTGGTATTTGGTATTTGGTATTTGGCAAATTGTCATCCTGAGCGTTAGCGAAGGATCTCTCAACCGGTTTGAAGACTCGCATCCGCGAGAGATTCCTCGACTCGCTTTGTTCGCTCGGAATGACATGCTTACTTGGTAATTCCGAAGCTGCAAATGAAACATTTAGTCCCGGGTACTTCTCTTTTAAGCGCTCGGAAACTGCAAGTGCTACACCGGGTTTAGCCCCCAAAAAACCAACTGTTATGGGACGCTGAGCACGAATTTGACAAAGCGACTCCATAAAATCAACCCCTGTCATTCTTTCTTCTAAAGGCTTGCCCAAAATTGAGGCTGCAAGTGTTATCCCAACCCCATCGGGCAAGCTGATTTGTGCTTGGTTAATCAGTTGTTGAAACGCCGGATGCTTTTTCGCGTAGACAATAATTTCGGGATTCGGAGTCACTATTTGGATTTTGGAATTTGGGTTTTGGATTTTTTCGATTACATACTCCAGGATTTGACTTTTCGAAGCATTTGTAAACCCAACGCTAAGAATGTCAGTTTTCACAAGATGATTATTTCTTGAAATGTCTGTCATATTTAGTAAGTTATGTATCAAAAACATTTATTATGTATATATTTAGTTATCAAATTGTTAGATTGATAAATTGATAAAGTGCTAAAATACTGCGAGATTTTTATTTTCCTATCTTTTTATGTCACCTATCATTTGTTTGTGAAAAATGTAAGGAATTTACTCATTGAAATTGTTTGTCTAGAGATCAATGTTATACTCTAGGTCTCATAAATTTACTTTCTTTTTAATTGTTAATTCATGTTACGCAGTTACTATGTTTCTAGCTTGCTACATTCATGAAACTGAACGTAGCTTGTCCAGAATCGATTCTGGATGCGCTCTCCGCCAGCTGGCGGATCGCTTACCAGAAACGTATGTGCGTAAGGTGAGTTAGTTAGTTAATTGAAACG
>CAZAIV010000040.1:0-3666 GCA_964485315.1 uncultured Gammaproteobacteria bacterium | reverse complement strand
TAACTTTGAACTTTGAACTTTGAACTTTGAACTGCGTTATACCTTCGTATGTCACGGCAATCTTTCCTTTTCCAACATGTAAATGATCAATAATCTCCTGCTCTGTAGCATGAGATACTGTAATAATTTTACAAGCCCTTTTCACAGCTTGCTGAATAATATATTTGTACCCCATTCTCTTCAATTGATACATGAAAGGAGAACGGGTTGTCGCTTCGCCTGTTGGATAATGATCAATAATCAAGTCATGAATTGTCATCACAAAAGGTCTGCTATAAAGAATCGGCACTGAAAAATAAGGGAAATGCATGAGATCAAGATTTTCTTTTTTTAAAACCTCCGGAAGTAACAGTTGTTCTTCAATCGAATGCCAGCGGATATCAGCAATTACGATCTTGAAGTTTTTTCTTAATTCATAATTCCTAATTCTTGATTCATCTACTGATAATGCAAAAAGAACATACTCATTTTTACTATCAAGTTTGTTAAGTTCACTTACCAAATTCCGTATATATCTTCCCACACCCGTCTCATTCCATAAACGACAATCAATTCCAATAGTCATAAATGTTAGTTACTTCAAATTTACCAGCGCGTTTTTTCGTTTCCGCTCGATAATTCCAAAAATAAATGTCTTCATAAATTGAGGATACTTCTTTTCATAATTTTTTTTGTAAAATATTTTCATCGCGTCAAAGCGGGCGTTTTGTAAACGAATTTTTGATTCTACATTTGCTGTTGTAATATTCTGCGTTTTCTTCTTTATTCCACTTGATGCACCACCGATATGCATAATTGATACCTCTCCTATGTAATAAATGTTATATCCGAGTTTACGAATATCAAAACAAAACTGTAAATCTTCTCCGTAAAAGAAATAATCTTCATCCCACCATCCGACTTTTTCTCCGACTGCTCGCGGTATCATCATACATGCGCCTTCAATTGCGTCAACTTCGTATGTCGTCTGCATATCTCCCCATCCTTGCGTATATCCGGCAAACAGATGGCTTTTGGGGAATAACCGAGTTAATCCGGAAAAGTAACAGAATGAATTCCAGGGAGTCGGAAATCCTCTGTGACAATTAAAGTCAATTTCTCCGTCTTTATTGATCAACTTACATGATGCTGCACCCGCGTCATCATGACGTTTCATAAACGAAAGCATATAATTGAGTGTTTCCGGATAGACAATCGTGTCAGGATTAAGAAACAAAATATAAGTTCCTTTTGCATAGAGAACCCCCTTGTTGTTTCCTGCAGCAAAACCTATATTTCCCCCATTATCCACTATTGTTAAACTTTTAATTTTCGTTTTCTTTTTATATTCTTTAAACGCTTCGGATGTTCCGTCTATTGACGCGTTATCTGTAACAATAATCTCAAAACGACCCGACTTCACGTCTTCTTTATAGTTATTTTCTATAGAAGATACAGCAGCAAGCGTAATATCTTTCGTGTTATATGTTAAAATAATAATTGATAATTCTATCATTATTTTTTCCTCACAACATCTTCATAGACAGTCTCGAGTTTTTTCGTAATTATCTCCCATCTGAAATTTTTCTCAATAAGCAATCGGGCATTCTTCGCAATCGTCTCGTAAAGTATATCATCTTCCAATACTTTCCTGACTTCAACGGCAATTTGTGAAGCAGTTTCACCTGTCAAAATTTCTTTCCCCGGCTTGGCATTTACTCCTTCGTTTCCAAGCATAGTTGTAACGACGGGTGTCCCACAACTCATAGATTCAAGGATTTTATATTGCGTTCCTGCTCCCATTCTAATTGGAGCTAATAAAATATGTGCTTGAGTAAAGATGTCCGCCGTTGAAGTGTCCATGTTCTCATCATATATAATATCCTGACTGTGTGATAAGTCTTTGATTGATTGAGGAATTTTTCTTGCCTTTATCCATATTTGGAAATCAACGCCTTTTAAATTTCCCCGGAGTAACGGAGCTATCTCTTTTATAATAAATGTTGCGGCGTCACGGTTCTGTATATAAGAAAAATCTCCGATAAACAAAATTTTTTCCTTCTTTGTATCTACCGCCGACGCAATGTTTTTCAGCTTAAATTGGTGAATATCTACTCCGTTCGGGACAATCGCAACGTGAGTATTATACTTCGCGATAATTTCTTTCTCCTGATCCGAAACAGCGACCACACAGTCCGCTGTTTTCCAATACTTTTCTTCGATTTTTTTTAATTTTTTCACATCTAATGACAATAACGGACGAGCGAAAACAGGAGCTTTGTCGACAAATCTCTGATAGAGAGAATATTCGATGTTATGTTCGATAAGAATGACAGGAAGCTTTGTGTCGGGAAGATTTTGTGAAACATAAAATGTTTCAACATGAATACAATCAAACTTTTTCTCTTTTAACAAGCGCTCAACCTTTCTCCGCATTTCAGCGCTCGTGTGACCTGCTATGAGAAAAGGGTCATGTGAGAAACCTGTTTTCAGTATATTCGTAATCGACCACTGTTTTCTTCGGGGAACGGTAATGACCTCTTCGCAAATTTTTTTTACTTCTGCAATATCCCGGCTTGTTTGGTATGGTCTTTTTTCACATACTAATGTAATCGTATGGTGTTCGGACAACCTCTTCACAAGGTTGTAAAGACGGACATGTCCCCCCGAATATAACGGGTACGGCAAGAAAGAACTGATAAGTAAAATATTCATGGTTTTTGATGCAAATCAAGAAGGAGATACTGCGGTGAACGGGAAACTATTTTATATTCCTTTCCGAATCCATTATAGTCGCTTGCCGTAGGATTCGGAAGAATCAAATAATCCGCTCCCATTTGTATCATTTCGGGTAACGTATGCTCAAACTCAGCCCATCCCTGGCGATTCGTCTGATAGAGAAACGACGTATCGCCGCCATATGGCGCTATGACCAAAGCATTAGAAGGAGTTAATTTATCAACTGCCTTTCCCGCAACGACAATTGACGGATTATCGATATCGAAATAATGACCGACCGTCTGCCAACTAAACCAAAACGAAAATGCGAAAATGATTGCAAGAAGGACAACCCGTATCTGCTTTGTAAAAAGTTTCGTCTGGAGAAAATAATAACTTCCGAGACCGACGAGAAGCGCGACACTCGGCATGACAGGAATTTGATAATAATCATGCTGCACATTTCCTCTCGCGATAACACAAACATAGATAATTGAACCGAGAAAAAATGAGACATATAAAAATGCTTGTCCTTTCAAAAATCTATATTTTTTTTCACCTATCCACGTTGCGCAGAGGCCTCCGAACAACGGGATAAGGCCGGCAAATCCCAAAAATAACTTCGTTAATCTTTCATAGAGCATCCACCGGAAGAACGCGGGACGGAAACGAATACCGCCGCCGTTAAACAACCAATCACTTGCGGGAATACCTTGCGGATATTGTGTCATCCACCAGCGCCACAAACCTAACGGAATTACTGTAAGGATAGCAAATAACCAAAGCTGCCATTGTAAAACTAATCTCCACCCGTATGCTCGCCAACTTAAATAAATCATTGGGAGAAAGAAGAAAATTGCAAACGGTTTGAGAAGCAACGCAACTGCCGCAAACATGAGAGCAATAAACAAATTCAGGTAATTCTTACCTGCGAACTTTACACTTTTCACTTTTAATTTTTCACTTTTA
>CAZAIV010000039.1:0-5663 GCA_964485315.1 uncultured Gammaproteobacteria bacterium | reverse complement strand
GGATACTGGGGACAATATCCCATAAACAACGAGAGCGGCATCATGGGGATAGCGCTCTTCGCACTAACGAAACCACTTATATTTCTAACTACGCTTATCTCTCCGCAGTATAAAATAGATACAATTTTTCATAGCTTCGGCACATTCTCATTTTTATCTTTTCTGTACCCGCCTTCACTCATAATAGTTATTCCATCATTGCTGGAAAAATTATTAAGCAGCGGTATAGCTGCTGAGAACGGATTTCATTACAGCGCTGCAATGACTGCAGTTATCGTAGTATCAGTGGTTGAAACGCTCTTTTTCCTCCAAAATAGAAAACAATTTATTCCTTTTATAAAAAGCAGAACAGTATTTCTGGGATTGATGCTTCTTTACATCGCTTTTCTTGCAAACGTTCTGTATGGATATCATCCGTTATCTCCTCTTCATATTGGACAAGAAGAAGGTCTTTCTGATGCACAATTATGGATTCTCAGTAACACGATTGATTCAATTCCCCGAAACGCTAGCGTAGATGCCCAGTATTACATCGGCTCTCATATTGATAAACCGTATTGGCAACTGCATGACATTCCTCCGAAAGGCAAAACATCAGAGTTTGTTATTATAAATTTGGATCTGCCTCTTGTTATGTCGGAAGGAGATTATCTTCAGAAAAAAGTAAATTCACTAATGAATGACAATAACTATGAAATTGTCGTCAATGCAGGCGGAACGATTCTCTTTAAAAGAAAAAATAAAACGCTTGAAAACTAATCCCGTGTTTATTTGACCTAATGATTCCCCAATAGTCTGTATTCTTGAGAAATTTTGTTTATTCAGCTATAATACGGTTTATATGCAACAAAGCACATTTGCGCCGGGAGACAAAATACGGGTTCATCAGAGAATACAAGAAGGAGATAAAACCAGAACTCAGGTTTTCGAAGGGATTGTTCTTGCGATCAAAGGACGCGGGATTAATAAAACTTTACAAGTACAGAAAATGGTCGGAGATATCGCCGTGGAAAGGATCTGGCCGTTGGCCTCACCGAATATTGAAAAAATCGAATTGAGAGAAAAATCGAAAAGACGAATCAGACGCGCAAAACTCAATTACCTGCATGTAGCGAAAAGCTAATTCACCCCAATATTTTTATGCAGAAAGAGATCCCTTTACATTTAAAAGAAGAAGGATAAAAAATCTTAGGGCAAGAGCAGGAAGAAGAGAAGATAGACTGATCAAACTTCGACCCGAGGACAACCTGCAATTATTAATCGACGAATGGAGAGCTTTATCTGAAAGTATCATGGTTATAAAAAGAGATGTAGGAATTGGGATATAATAGACAAGTGGTAAACATAATCGGAAGACAAGGGGAAGAACACGCTGCAAATTATCTCCGGGAAAAGGGATATCAAATTATTGCCAGAAATTTCAGGATTAGAAACGGAGAAATAGATATTATCGCAGCTGAAAATCCTGATGATTCAAAAAACAGGACGTTAGTTTTCTTTGAGGTGAAAAGCCGGACGACTGAAGAATTCGGAACGCCTCTGGAAGCAATCACGTATTTCAAGCTGAAAGCACTTACACGAAGCGCACAAGTGTATAAAATTTCGCACAAAAATCTACCCGATGCTATGCGGATTGACGCGTTGGCGGTCGTTGTACTACCAAGCGGAGAATTGGTTAACATAGAGCATGTGAAGAATATCACCCAATAATTTTTAATTCTCAATTTCCAATTTTCAATCAATAATCAAATTTAAAATTATCAATTCGGAATGTTAATACCTAAATATTCATTGAATTTTGAACTTGGAGCTTGAATTTTACTTTAGCTTCTTAATTTCATCTCTTAATTTCATGGCGGTTTCGAAATCCAGACGTTCCGCTGCCAGGCGCATTTCTTTCCGCAATTTCCCTAACAAATCTTTTTTTTCATCGGGAAGCAGCACATCTTTCTCGCCAAGTTTGATCAACATATCGACTGTTTCCTGTTGTTTCACTTCCAAATCTCTTTCCGTCAACTTTTCACGTACTGCTTTTTGAATCGTTTGCGGAGTAATTTTGTGATCGATATTATACTGCGTCTGCGCCTTCCGCCGTCTCTCCACTTCGTCGATCGCTGCTTTCATAGAATCGGTAACTCTGTCGGCATACATGATGACCTGCGCATCGACGTTTCTGGCAGCTCGTCCCATCGTCTGAATCAAAGAACTGCGACTTCGTAAAAATCCCTCCTTATCCGCATCAAGAATGACAACCAAAGACACTTCGGGAAGATCCAAACCTTCACGAAGAAGATTAATTCCGACTAATACGTCAAATTCTCCCAAACGTAAACTATCAAGTATATCCTGACGATCCAGTGTCTCAACATCTGAATGTAGATAGGAAACTTTTATGTCCCTTTCCTGCAAGTAACTGGTTAATTCTTCAGCCATTCGTTTGGTTAATGTCGTGATCAAAACTCTTTGCTTCTTCTCAACTCTTTTTTTTATTTCTTCAATTACATCAGGGATTTGCCCAACGGATGGTCGGATAAAAACTTCGGGGTCAACTAAACCGGTCGGACGAATGAGTTGTTCAGCAACGCCATGATCAGTTTCTTTTGCCAATGAAATCTCATAATCCGTAGGTGTCGCGCTCACGAACACTATCTCATGCGTTTTCCGCATGAATTCTTCATATCTTAACGGACGGTTATCCAAGGCTGAAGGTAAACGAAAACCATAATCTATTAAAACTCCTTTCCGTGAGTGGTCACCATTGTACATACCCCGAACTTGAGGAATAGTGATATGCGATTCATCAACGATTAACAGCCAATCTTTAGAGGCAGCATCAAAATAATCAATTAACGTATATGGCGGGCTTCCGGGAGCGCGCCCGTCAAAGTAAATAGAGTAATTTTCAATACCGTTCACATAGCCGACTTCCCGAATCATCTCCAAATCGAAATTCGTCCGCTGCGAGAGTCTCTGTGCTTCAAGCAATTTATTCTGCTCACGAAGTTTCCTTACTTGTTCATCCAGGTCAGAACGAATATGTTTGAATGCTTCGTCATAACTTTTCGGATCGGTCATGTAATGTTTCGCCGGATAAATAAGTGTTTTGGGTAACACATTTAAAATATCTCCGGTCAAAGGATTAAATTCATGCAAATTTGTGATAATACCGTTATTCGTTTCAATACGTATACCGTTATCCATATATGCGGGAAATAGCTCAATTGTCTCGCCGCGGACACGAAATGTGCCTCTCTTAAATTCATAATCATTTCTGTCATATTGCAAATCTGCCAGTCTCACCAATAAATCCCGCTGATCGACTTTCAATCCGTTCATCAATTCCAAAACAAATTTCCCATACTCCACCGGAGAGCCGAGATTATAGATACATGAAACAGAAGCAACAACAATCACATCTTTTCTCGTCAACAAATTCATGGTTGCGGACAAACGTAGTTTATCGATTTCTTCATTAATCTCCGCTTCTTTCTCGATGTACGTGTCGCTTGAGGGAACATACGCTTCAGGTTGATAGTAATCGTAATAGGAAACAAAATATGAAACCGCATTTTCAGGGAAAAAATCTCTGAATTCCTGATAGAGTTGTCCTGCCAATGTCTTATTGTGTGAAATAACCAGTGTCGGCTTTTGAACATTCTGAATCACATTCGCCATGGTAAATGTCTTTCCCGATCCTGTGACGCCAAGCAAAACCTGATATTTCCTTTTCTGTTTTAAGTTTTCAGTTAGTTGTCTGATTGCCTGTGGTTGATCGCCTGTTGGTTTGAATTTGGAAACGAGTTTAAAATCCATGGCATATATTGTAACACAGAATGTAAATCTCAAATCTTAAACTGTAAAATGTCATTCTGAGCATGAGCGAAGAATCTCTCAATTTATTTGAGTAGGAATTCGGACATTTGTCGGTTAGTCTTATATTGCGTCAGTTTGTACCACTTTATCTCGTTGACAAAAATACGCGAAATATTGTATAAATTATACAGAAGGATTTAGGGTTAAATTTCTTTGTCAAATTTTTCAATTTTAAATTTTCATTTTTAACTTTTTATATGGCTGGTGTACTTTACAGAAAAGAAAGGGAATTACTCTCATTTCTTTCACAATTTCAAAAACAGTACGGTTACTCACCAACTCTAAAAGAGATGGCAGGAGCAACCGGACATAGCAGTGTTTCTACAGTACATACGATTATCAGAAACCTCGTTGATAAGGGCTATTTAAAAAAAGACGAGGGGAATACACGAACATTACGCATTTTACATGAAGAGTATGCTGTTGCCGATGCTGCAGTCGTTCGCTCAATCGAACTTCCCTTGATGGGATATATCGCTGCAGGTCAACCTCTTGAGCCGCATACCGATCCGAACGCGACTTTTCACATTTCCGCTTCTATGATTTCAGGAAATAAAACTGCGTATGTGCTGCAAGTGAAAGGGGAGTCAATGATAGAAGACGGGATTTTGGACGGAGATTTCGTGGTTATTGAAAGAGTAACAGATGCAAATAATGGACAAATCGTCGTCGCGTTAGTCGACGACAATCTCGCGACATTAAAGCGTTTTTACAGGGAAAGCGGACGAATTGTATTGAAACCTGCAAATGCGAAAATGGATCCGATTTACCCGAATAGCTGCAAGATTCAGGGGAAAGTCGTCGGCCTCGTGAGAAAATTCATCTAGCTCCGAAGTTATAAAGTACGATAACAATTTAACAATTATTGGGATTTGCTTTATAACTTTATAAGTTATGTTACGCAGTTTACTATGTTTCTGGCTTGTCCAGAATCGATTCTGGATGCTCCGTCTGTTGACGGATTACCAGAAACGTATTTGCGTAAGGTGAGTTAGTATTTAGAATTTTTAGACATTGGAGCTGATATATGGTAAAATTAGCCTTGCGTCAGCTGTATGGAACATATATATGAAAAAACTGAAGACAATTCGAAAAAAACATGCGGGCAGAGGACAAGGCGGACAAGTAACTGTGCGCCATCAGGGGGGCGAGCATAAACGATTTTACCGGTCAATTGATTTCAAACGAAATAAACATGACATGCAAGGAATCGTTGCCGCTATTGAGTATGATCCAAACAGAACGTGCTCTATCGCGCTTGTCCACTATCCTGATGGGGAAAAACGCTATATTTTGGCGCCGATTGGATTGAAAGTAAACGATACGGTGATGTCAGGACTCAGAACAGTTGATGTCAAGGTCGGGAACGCACTGCCTCTTTACAATATTCCTGTAGGGACATTGGTGCATAATGTTGAGTTGACGCCCGGAAAGGGTGGCCAAATTGCGCGGAGCGCGGGCACGGGACTTATCGTCAGCGCTCGGGAGGACAATTTGGTATATCTCAAAATGCCATCAGGGGAAACCCGTAAAGTACATGCAAGTGGACTTGCGACAATCGGTCAAGTGGGTAATGTCAACTGGAAAAACGAAGTGATGGGGAAAGCGGGGAGAAAACGTCATAGGGGAATTCGTCCGCATGTCAGAGGTGTAGCGATGAATCCTCGCGCTCATCCGCATGGCGGAGGAGAAGGAAGGTCGGGTATCGGTATGCCGACGCCGAAGAATTATTCCGGGCGAATTGCGTATGGAAAGAGACGAAGACCAAATAAATATTCAGACAAGTATAT
>CAZAIV010000038.1:0-3483 GCA_964485315.1 uncultured Gammaproteobacteria bacterium | reverse complement strand
ATGTCTATGTCTACAAGTACGATTTATCGGTTCATCCCCACGCTTGTGGGGAACACTCAGTTATATATATACCTGTTACTGACATCCCCGGTTCATCCCCACGCTTGTGGGGAACACCATACAAGTTATCCGGAAAAGTTTACCCCTGTCGGTTCATCCCCACGCTTGTGGGGAACACTTCGTTTCTACGTTCATATTGATATAGCAACCCGGTTCATCCCCACGCTTGTGGGGAACACCATACAAGTTATCCGGAAAAGTTTACCCCTGTCGGTTCATCCCCACGCTTGTGGGGAACACACTTCTTCTAACCCGCTGTTTTCTATTCACTTTTCAAAGAGCAAAAAAGTTACCAATAAAAATAAGCATTAAACTCCTGGTAAACTATCATTTTTTTCTGAATCAATTTCCGGAAGAAACGATACTAATTTAACACCATCCATTTCCTTAGGTATCCGACGATTTTTCCCTAATGTCATAAAATCAAAACCCGATTCTGTATTCGTGCTCCACACCATTACTACATTTCCATCCTCTATTCCCTTTTCGATTTGCTCCCAGATCATTTCCCGTACTCGCCTTGAAACATCCCCAACATAAACACCTGCTCTCACTTCCAGCAGCCATATTGCCAAACGTCCTCGTAGACGGGGTGGAACATTTTCAACCACGATGACCAACATCGCCTATACCTTCCTTATTAGGGATTGCAGGAGCCACAGACTCTTCTGATGGCATTGGCATAGATAGCTCTCCTGCTGCCAAAATCTCCTCTATGGTCGGAATAATACGATTAAGTATTCTTCCCTGCCTGAACGCATCACGGCAAGCTATGCGAACTTCCCGTTCCGGTTCATTAGGTTTTTTTGCAGCGATACGGAAAGCAACCGGGACCACTGTCTCAAACTTAAATATATCGGCTATGTCATAAACAAAGGACTGTGGTTTTCCTGTATGTATGAAACCGACAGCAGGGGCATATCCGGCAGCGAGGATCGCAGCTTCAGATATTCCATAGAGACATGCCGTAGCAGAACTCAAGCACCGATTCGGGACATCGCCGTTTTCCCATTCGGAGTAATCATAGTTGCGGTATTTCCATTCTACTCTGTATTGTTTCGCAAGAAGCTCATACATCTTCCTTACCCGAACACCCTCGATACCGCGCAATTGTTCCACGCTTCTTCTCTCGGGAGGTTCTTCCTGAAATCGAATAGCATACATTTTGCGCACAACTTTTAAACGTGCGTCATCATCCAGTGCAAGCTTTGCCTGATAAAGAAGACGGTCTGCCCGTGCCCCTCCCGGCTGACCGGAAGCATAGAGACGCACCCCTCCGTCACCAACCCATACAAGAAGACATCCCACCCGAGATGCCAGCGTTACGGCAGCATGAGAAACCCGCGTCCCGGGCTCTAACATAAGACATGCTACACCACCAACCGGGATATGCGTGCGGACGCCATCTTTATCAACCACCACAAATGCCCCATCCAGTACATCCAAATTTCCTTTTTCCACAAACAAAACCGAAACCCGGTCTTTGATCGGGATAGGTTTTAGCGGAGAAAGAATAGGTTCGGTCATATCCGTCTCACCATCATAAGCCCGCAGCCAAAGCCTTTAGATAAACAATATTGCATACTATACTTTCCCTTGAAGTGTTCGCACCCTTCTTGGTGAAAACACCCTTTTTTCAGTAGCAAAGGATACTGGCATATCCGGGATTGAATCGCGTCCTTCTGCAAAGTTTTCTACATCCTCCTGCCGGGTAAACGATTCAAGCAGTTTCTCTCCTATGAGTAAATGTAGCGCTTCGCTCAGAGTATCCTTCAAACCAGCAAAAACAGGTGCCGATGGAATACAAGTTTTTCGACCAAGACATATGCCCCAGACGGGATTTGTCAAGGCAGAAGAGATTTGTTTTAGCAGAGGCGATGATCCTTCAAGCAATACACCAAAGGATACATCAGTAAGATATTGTCTATAGGTTATATGACAATCCTTATTTTTCCCATCTGCGGTTTTAGTGTTTTGGACGGTATGATAATCTTGTAATCGTCGAACAGCCAACTCCCTTTTAGTTCCCTTTTTGGGAATGGCGATTGCAGTAATTTTTACAGTTCCGAATGCTAAAAGGAATTCTTGCTCTTTACTACTTCCCCGTGGAAAACCGAGAGCGGCACAGCACATTCCTGCGATTGCGCTTTTGGTCGGCATCAGACTGGTATTGCGGCGGTTGTATTGGCTATCAAATCCCCATGATTGTAAGGGTCCCTCAAGACGAAGGGATAGAAAGCTTTTATCAGACGACATGTTCCACCACACCATCAAGGAAGTCTTCCAAACTTACGTCAGGAATCGCCTTATCGAAGACAGCTTTAATCCCCCATGTTTTTTCAAGTTTTTTATATTCTGACTTGAGCAAATCAATGGACTTTGTAACGTAGCCTTGCGATGAATGAACTGGATTTTCAAAGGCATTAATTAATTGAATCGGATGACCCTTTTCCCGAAAAACACCAAGCACATAATCTGGGAGCGTGTTACCATTCATAGTGCTCTTGCGGGCTCCAGGAATGGCTTTAATAGTTGCTTCTACAAAGGTACTAACTACCTGCTGCCTCTCTTCTTTGGTCATGCTTCCAAGATGTTCAGCATCGGCAAGCATGTCGAGGTTGAGAGCAGCAAAACGGTAGTAGGTTGCAGAATTGAACTCCAACGTACTGGTCATGCCAGCACCGGATTCCTCTTTGGGTTGCAAATCATCAACTGCGGCGAAAAAGTCGATTTCGTTATCTACTTTGTGCGTGGAGAGCGCATGAGAGAACATAGAAACTGCTTCGACTGTCAAAGTGGGATCATTAGCCACCATACGTCCAAAAATGGAAATATCAGCAGCATCCTTCAATGACTTAGCATCAATCGCCTTAATCGCCTTTTTGGGATCCTTAGATTTAGCGTATTCCTTGGCAAGAGTTTCTAGTTCAAGCGGTGACATGAAATACATAGTTGTGGATTTCACTTTGTCTTTTGATTTTGAATCGAGTTTTACCAATTCATCAACTATCTTCTTTGCGCCATCATCTGCATCAGCACTCGTTATGCCTACGGCCTCCATTGCTTTGACAAGGGGATCGTACATCAAACGAGTCCTCTCCCCCTTAAAGTATTGAGGGGCAATCTCTTTTGCCATTTCCCTAATAGCACGTTTCCACGACTGGCTTGATACTCTGGCACGCTGAATGCCGCCAAAAACTGCTGTCTTTGGTGAATTCAGGTCATCACGGTTGAGGCAAGCAACAGGTACTGATTGAATTATGTGAAGTTCTAAATGTTTCATAACTATTCTCCTTTTTTTAATTTTATAAAAACGGACAGAAAACCCCGAGCTTTTAAGCTCGGGGATGAATGTCCGCCCGAAGCGAAGCCAGCTTTAGCTGGCGAAGCGAAGGCAATTATGACATGCTCTGGGCATGGCGA
>CAZAIV010000037.1:0-8406 GCA_964485315.1 uncultured Gammaproteobacteria bacterium | reverse complement strand
AGGCAATATCGTGACGCTTCTTTTTTATGAACCGTCTTCCCGAACATTCGGCTCATTCGGCGCCGCGACGAAACAGCTCGGCGGCCAAACAATCGACATCATTGACCCGAAAAGTTTTTCATCCGTATCAAAAGGGGAAACACTTGAAGATACGATCCGGGTTTTTGAGGCATATTGTGATGCCATCGTTATTCGTCATCCCGAACAAGGAGCAGCGATTCGAGCTGCTCATGCCGCGAAATTCATTCCGATACTGAATGCCGGAGATGGTCCGGGTGAACATCCGACACAGACATTACTTGATATGTATACGATTCATGAGAAGTTTGGTCGACTAAATAATCTTACCGGAGTCATTGCAGGAGATATTCTATACGGGAGAACGGTAAAATCACTTATCCGAGGGTTATCATTGTACAGAGGAAACACACTGTATTTATTATCTCCGGAAGAATTGCAACTGACGCGTGAGGAATATAAGGATTTGGGAAACAGGGGAGTCAAACTCATAGAAATTACCGATCAGAAAGACATGCCTAAAAACGCGGATTTCTGGTATTGGACCCGCACGCAAAAAGAACGATTTCCCACGCAAGAGAGTTATGAAAAAGTGAAAAATAAATTTGTTGTGACAAAAAAACTCATGCAGGATTTCGCTGGGAAACATACTATCATCATGCATCCGCTTCCGAGGGTTGGGGAAATTCTGACAGAAGTCGATGATGATCCGAGATGTGTGTATTTGCGATCACAGGTTCGAAACGGCATGTATATCCGGATGGCATTGCTTTCTTTATTGTTAGGAAAAATCGTATAGAAAGCGGTTGTTTATCTATATAAAAAAACGCCCGAAAGGGTAGTTTTTTTGACAAAAAATGTTTATGAAGAATGGAAGGCTTATTTTAAAAGATGGGTTTGAAGTATCGGGGATAAGTTTCGGCAGTGAAACTCCCTTCGCTGGTGAAGTTGTTTTCTCAACCGGTATGATGGGATATCCTGAGAGTCTTACAGATCCATCGTATAAAGGACAGATTCTTGTTTTGACGTATCCATTGGTCGGCAATTATGGCATTCCCGATAAAAAGCTTTGGGAATCGGAGCATATTCAGGTTTCGGGGCTGATTGTCAGTAACTATATTGATACCCCTTCACATTTTCAGAGTAAAAAAACGCTCGCCGAGTGGTTTAAGGAAGAACATGTTCCACTTTTGGAAATGAAAGATACACGGTTATTGACACAACATATTCGTAAGAAAGGTTCTCTATTGGGCAAAATTATTTTTGAGAAAGATATTCCTTTTTATGATCCTGATAAAGAAAATCTTGTCGAAAAAGTTTCGACAAAACAGGTACGTATCTCAGAAAGCGCGGAAAAGAGCACACCGAGAATTATACTTATTGATTGCGGCGCGAAGAGGAATATTCAGAGAGCTCTTTCTCAAAGAGGAGTCACGGTCATAACTGTGCCGTGGGATTTCGATCCATTTTCAGAAAAAAATAAAAATGTCATCCTGAATTCATTTCAGGATCTTAACCTGAATAAGAAGATGCCGAAACTAGATCCTGGACAAGCCAGGACTTCGATTGGCAATGCCAATCTCGCTTTTGACGGGATTATTATTTCAAACGGTCCTGGTAATCCAAAGTTCGCTGATAAAACGATTATGACCATTCAGAAAGCGTTGAAAAAAAAGATTCCGGTATTGGGAATTTGCTTGGGTCATCAGTTATTAACACTTGCCGCGGGAGGGGACACGAAGAAATTGAAATACGGACACCGAAGCCAAAATCAACCATGTCGAATGGAAGGGACACCCCGCTGCTATATTACCACTCAGAATCATGGGTTTGCCGTATCGGAAATTCCCGCTGGTTTTGAACCATGGTTTACAAACGCGAATGATCAGACAAATGAAGGAATTATCCATAAGAAACTGCCATGTATGTCTGTACAATTTCATCCCGAAGCAACGCCTGGCCCGATGGATGCGGAATGGATATTCGATTTTTTTCTGAAAAAAATCAAAGTGAAAAGTTAAAAAGTAAAAATGAAAAATAATTATTTGAAAAGATATAAAAAAGTTTTGGTTCTTGGGTCGGGGGCTTTAAAAATCGGAGAAGCAGGAGAGTTTGATTACTCAGGTTCTCAGGCAATTAAGGCACTAAAAGAAGAGGGAATACAAACAGTTCTTATTAATCCGAATATCGCCACGATTCAGACATCAGACTATCTGGCAGACCGAGTGTATTTTTTACCCGTGAATGAATATTTCGTCGAGAAGGTGATTGAGAAAGAAAAACCCGATGGTCTTTTTCTCTCATTCGGCGGCCAAACAGCTCTGAACTGCGGAATCGGACTCGCGCGAAAAGGTATTTTGAAAAAGCATCATATAGATGTTTTAGGGAACAGTGTCGAAACTATTATTCTGGCTGAAGACAGACAGAAATTCGCACAGCATCTGCGGAAGATGCATATCCCGACGCCTGAAAGCAAAACGGCAAAGAATACATACGAAGCTCTTCTCATTGGCGAAAAACTTGGTTTTCCCGTTATGGTTCGCGCGGGATTTGCGCTTGGCGGACAGGGATCGGGTATTGCGCAAAACAAAAGGGAGTTAGAGCATATTGCGATTCATGCGTTTTCGTTTGTCTCACAGATTTTGGTCGAGAAATATCTGCATCATTTTAAGGAAGTAGAATATGAAGTCGTCCGGGATAATTTTGATAATTGCATTACCGTCTGTAATATGGAAAATATGGACCCGCTTGGCATTCACACGGGCGAATCAATTGTGATCGCGCCGAGTCAAACATTGACAAATTATGAGTATCATAGGCTTCGTTCAATTGCAATACAAATCGCCAGGAGTTTGCAAATCGTAGGGGAGTGTAATGTACAATTTGCGCTGAATCCAAATCCAGAATCGAGAATTAAGAATCAAGAATTAAGGAAAAACAATTTAGCAGCTCAACAGTCTAACAATTCTCCTTTTGACTATTACGTTATTGAATTGAATCCGCGTCTTTCCAGAAGTTCAGCTTTGGCGAGTAAAGCGACGGGATATCCATTGGCGTATGTAGCAGCGAAACTGGCTCTTGGCTATAACCTGACTGATTTACAAAATAAGGTCACGAAAACAACGCAGTGTTGCTTCGAGCCTGCGCTGGATTACGTGACAGTAAAGATCCCCCGATGGGATATTACCAAGTTCAAAGGCGCAGAGGAGAGTATCGGAAGCAGCATGAAATCTGTCGGTGAGGTGATGGGGATTGGGCGCACATTTGAAGAAGCGTATCAAAAAGCAATTCGTATGCTTGATTTGGATTTTGAAGGCGCTGTGGATGAGAGAATTTTCCAAGATGAGACTTCGTTGAAGAAGGCAACAAAACAATTACTGAAAGATCCGACGCCGAATCGTATGTTTGCTCTCTCGAAAGCGATGCAGGAAGGAATCTCTGTTGAAGAAATATTCACGCTGACAGGTATAGATCCCTGGTTTCTCTATCGGATAAAAAATATTGTTGATGAGGAAAAAAAACTAAAAACTGAAAACGTAAAACGTAAAACATCAAAAAATATATCAAAAGAAGAATTATTGCATTTGAAGCAACTTGGATTTTCTGACAAGCGAATTGGTTTATTGGTGCATAAGAAAGGATTGGAAATCCGAAAATTAAGAAAATCATATCAGATTGTTCCTTCTGTTTTTCAGATAGACACACTTGCCGGAGAGTTTCCCGCGAAAACAAATTATCTCTATATGACGTATAACGGAAACCATGATGACGTGTCTCCATTGGGGAAAGACGGCGTAGTAGTCCTCGGATCGG
Source organism: uncultured Gammaproteobacteria bacterium (assembly GCA_964485315.1). Lineage (GTDB taxonomy): Bacteria > Patescibacteriota > Microgenomatia > Levybacterales > UBA12049 > DAIDHK01. The sequence continues at coordinate 4,575 of CAZAIV010000037.1, read as the reverse complement.
GGCCGTATAGAATCGGTTCATCAGTCGAATTTGATTGGACATGCGTCAATACGGTTCTTTCCTTGCATGAAAATAAGAAAAAGTCAATTGTGATAAATTGTAATCCGGAAACGGTCTCAACAGATTTTGACATTTCGGAACGGTTATATTTTGAAGAACTGACGTTTGAACGAACCGCAGATATTATTGATTTTGAAAAACCATTCGGAACGATTGTCTCGGTTGGAGGACAAACACCGAATAACAGGGCGAACGCATTGAAAGATTATGGGTGCATAATTCTTGGCACGGATGCATCTGATATCGATCGGGCGGAAGATAGAAATAAATTTTCTTCACTCCTTGACCGTCTCAACATTCGGCAACCGGCGTGGAATAAATTTTCAGACAAAAAAAGCGCACTGGATTTCGCCCATTCGGTTGGTTTTCCTGTTCTTACCCGCCCATCGTATGTTCTTTCCGGAAGCAATATGAAAATTTGTTATACGCCTGAAGAATTAACCGCATTCGTGTCTTCTTCAGCTATTATTTCGCAGGAGTATCCGGTGACGGTCTCGAAATTTATCGAAGGGGCGAAGGAAATAGAAGTCGATTGCGTCGCGGAAAAAGGAATGGTGAAAGCATTTGCCATCTCTGAGCATATTGAGAATGCCGGAGTGCATTCCGGCGATGCATCGATAGTGTTTCCTCCGCAAAACATCCATCAGGAAACACTTCAGAAATTAGAACATATTGCGCGCGATCTTGCGCGGGAGCTTCACGTTACCGGACCGTTTAATATGCAGTGCCTGGCGAAAGATAACGAAGTTTCAGTAATCGAAGCTAATCTCAGATCATCTCGAACATTTCCGTTTATTTCCAAAGTGACAGGAGTAAACTTGATTCATTTGGCAACAGATGCGTTTTTCTATAAAAACGTCAAACCGGTTGAGGTAGATACTTTCGGTTACAACTTCGTCGCGGTGAAAGCAGCACAGTTTTCCTTCGCCCGCCTCACCGGCGCCGATCCTGTGCACGATGTCGAGATGGCATCAACGGGTGAAGTCGCATGTTTCGGTACGACGGCGGAAGAGGCATTTTTATTGGCTGAATTAAGTGTGGGAGTGGGCATACCGAAGAAAGGTATCTTTATCAGCCTCGGTGGAGACGAAAATAAAACTTTATTATTAAGAACTGCCAAGAAGCTTTCGACATTGTCAATACCGATGTATGCAACAGAAAAAACTGCTAAGTATCTTAGGGAAAACAAGATTCCCATAAGAACGCTTTATAAGATTCATGAGAAAAAGTCTCCAAATATACTTGATTTTTTCAGAAAAGGAAAGATTGACCTGGCAATAAATATCGTTGATCAGTATATAAAAAAGGATCTCAATGACGACTATGTTATCCGAAGGGCGGCGATTGATCAAAATATTCCACTGTTTACCAACAAAGAAAAAGTAGAGTTGTTCGTAAAAGCAATTACCGAAAAGAATATAGACGAACTTCCGATAAAGTCTTGGGATGAATATTTGACGCTGAAGTAAAAACATGACAAACTAAATATAGTTGAAAGTAGAAAGTTAAGAGTTTAAAGTCATTCAGCATTTCATAACTTTACACTTTAACTTTTTTAGCCATGTCGCAAAAGAATTATACTTCTCATTACGAATACTTAAAAAACAGATGGACAGAGAGAGAACAAAAGCTTAATAAAAGACTTTGGTATAAACATAAAGAAACATTTGATTGGCTGATGCAGCAATCGAAACACGTAACTGCCAGTTCCTTGGGAAGCCTCATGCTTTTTGCCCTCACTCCGACACCCTCCTTACCACCGTCCATACCCTCTGTCATGCCGACTCAATTTGCAAAAATAGACACGTCTGCTTTTTTAATTTCGGATTTATACGGGAAATTACCAGGCGCTGTTATGCCCCTAACATCCGATCAGGCGGATCGTATCGCGGCGATTTTATCAAACCGTTTCAGTTTACAGATCCGTCCTGAATTGCAAGGAATACAGCTAAACACGAATTACGGATTGATTGGAGAGGAACAACATCTCTTGCGTTACCCCGGAGATACGATGACCGCGCAGTTGCCGACAATAGGTGAACAGGAGAAATATTGGTCATCGGGAATGGCTCCGGGACTGGGAGCATGGGGATATTTCGCTTCTTCTTCAGCCACATTAACTGAGGAGGATACAGCACGTGAACGTTGGTATATTGCCGTACAAACATTTTTATCTCCCGGATATTATGATCATATAGCGGACTATAATACATTTTTTAAATACAGGAAAGCGCTTGTGGTAAATCCGCAAAACGGAAAAGCAGTCGTGGCGGATATTGCGGACGCGGGACCTGCCGAGTGGACAGGAAAATCATTGGGCGGCTCGCCTGAAGTAATGAGCTATCTTGACCGTCAGGACGGCGCGCGGAAAGGACCGGTTCTCTACTTTTTTATTGATGATCCAAATGATACAGTACCATTAGGACCGATTAATATAAAATAGAATTATGAATTAAGAATTAAGGGCATATAATGAAAAAACAATTTTATTCACATCTTATCTCATTTGAATCAATACGTTTTGAAATGAATGGTTTGGATTTAAGTGAGAAAGAAAAGGAAGAATTGCTTAACATTGCAGAGTCTCATGTGCGCCACGTGATGTTAGATGAGGCCTTGTCTCATATTCACGGTGAAGATAAAAAAACCTTTTTGCTTCATGCGCATCAGGAAGAGCATGACAAAGCGTGGGAGATTCTTCGGAAACACAAAAAAGATGTCGAAAAGCATCTTCTGCATGCAGCCCATCTGCTTTTTGAAGAACTACGCAGGGATATACGGGAATTAAAGAGAGTTAAGAATTAAGCAGACTTTGCCAATTGTCATTCCCGCCCCCGATCGGGTCGAGGGCAGGCTCCAGCGGTAATCCAATTAGAAGAGAAAAAATGGATCCCTGGTTTGCGTCCAGGGATGACAACTATTTCCTTTTGTCGTTTTTATTAAACCAAATATATAGAATCATACATATTGTAATAACGCTTAATGCAACAAGTGAGAGCAGCGGAATACTCACGAAACCAAACCAGTTAATATACTGCGTCGTACAAGAAGTACCAATTGTACAAGGAGAAATGCTTTCGGGAATAATTTTGTAGTATAAAAGATTATGATAGACGGCAAATACTATGCCTATAAGAGAAAGCGGAAGAACGAAATAGGGAACGTTCTTATCTTTTTTCATAATAGAAACCGCTAAGATGATGACGAGCGGATAGATACAAATCCGCTGATACCAGCAGAGAACGCAGGGATTAAAATGAAGTACGATGTCAAAATAAAGACTGCCAAGTGTCGCAACAAGAACCTGAAAAAACGCGACATACAAAACTATTTTTGATTTTGATTCCATTGATAGCATCTGTAGAAGTATACAGCAAACGCTTGCCCTTGCCAAGTTCATGTTGATACATTAAGATAAGTATATGCCGGCATCTTCTGTTCTCGCCATAGGTGATACCACTGTTGACGAATTTTTGAGTATCAAAAACTTGAGTGACGAATGCCGCGTCGATGAACAAACTAAGGAATTGTGTGTCAAATTCGGAGAGAAGATAGATATTGATCAATGCACATTATCAGTCGGCGGAAATGCCGCGAATGTCGCAGTAGGCATGTCTCGTTTGGGAGTCCAATCAGGATTAGTCACGGAATTGGGAGATAACGCGCTCGCGTCAATTATTTTACATGCATTGGAAAAAGAAAATATTGAAAAAACGCATATTGTCCAGATCCCGCATACCGATTCATCACTCGCGATCGGTATTAGCTTTCAGGGAGACCGCACATTATTTGTCGAACACGTGAAGAGGCAAAATAATTTCCCTTTTGATCAGATGCAAAATATACAACTTGTGTATTTAACGAGTCTCGGCCATGAATGGGAGACACCGTATCTTCGGGCTGTCGAGATGGCAGAAAGAAACGGAGCGAAACTGGCTCTTAATCCGGGTTCAATACAGTTGCACGAAGGAAAAGAAACATTACTGAAAGTATTGAGAAAAACATATATTTTGTTTGTTAATAAGGAAGAAGGAGAGATGCTTATAAATGACAAATTACCAATTACCAATGACCAAAACGACGTAAGGAGTTTGATGAGAGAGTTGCAAAAGTTGGGACCGAAGATGATTGTTATGACCGACGGGATGAATGGCGCTTTTGCATTGGACGAGAATGGGAAAGATTATTTTTTGGCAGCGATTCCCGTTACCATTGTTGAGAAAACAGGAGCGGGCGACGCGTTCACGTCAGGATTTCTGGCGGCATGGTATACTGGGTTAGGTATTGAAAAAGCGATGGAGTGGGGGGCGAAAAATGCAGCTTCAGTGATCGGGAAAGTAGGTGCGCAAGAAGGACTTTTAACGCTAGAACAAATAGCCAATAATCCAATAACCCAATAAGCAAATATATTTATGTTATATATTTTACCATTTGATCATAGACATACATTTTCCGAAAAGTTGTATCATGTTGAGACGCTGAGTTCCGAACAAGAACAGGAAATCAGGGAATTTA
>CAZAIV010000036.1:0-2034 GCA_964485315.1 uncultured Gammaproteobacteria bacterium | reverse complement strand
ATACTTGTCAAGTGAAAAAGATTATCATAACAATGCAGAATTAATTTGCAGAACCATTCCATGACCACCAGTCCTGTTTGTAACGCGTGTCCATAAATGACATGGTGTCGCGGACGACGACTTTCACATCTGTGTTTCCTGCGGTTGCAAATTGTTGACCGATTCCCACAGCCGGAAGGTCGCTGCGGCCGCCGCTATTGTCTTTTTGATACAAAGATAAAAGATTCGGATCAACACAGACATCTAAGAAATAAAATAAATATCCTCCCAATAATGTGTCTCCGTTGCTGTTTGAAAAAACAATATCCTTATCAGTTGCATATACAACCATAAACACGTCTCCTTTGGAATCGATGGTGCGACCAGATTTTAATCCTAATAGAGGTTGTCCAGGATTTGCCTGGAGCCCCAGCATATGAACAGGGTATTGTGGTGTTGCGGTTTGCGGTGCGGCAGTTTTATTATTCGTAAAGTCCCATTCATAGATGCGATATGTTTTGGCGATTTGCGGAACCGCTCCGCCATATAAGGAACTGATTTGCGGCGGCATTTGAGGGTCCAGTCCATAAGCGTTTCCGTTTCTGCTGATAAGGTTGGTGCCTTCGTTTACTTCCGTAAAGCCGCGTAAACGCAAATTGATTTCCGGACTCGTATCCGGATTGCCGATAACCATATCGTCTGCTGTGTGATCTGCCCGAACGCTGGAGAATTGCTGGGAAGAAGTTGCAGGACAAGCGGTCGTTAGTTGTTGGTTGCTAGTTGTTGGTGTTGGTGAAGGCGTGGGAGTGTTGATTGGTGATTGGGTTACGATAGGAGTAGGGACCTTAGTTGGCGTTATTGCTCGTGTCGGAATTTTAGTAGGTGATTGATGCGAATTTGTTGGATTAGGTGTTGCGCTTGGCGAGACTGGGGTAATTACGATTGTAGGTAATGTCGTTGGCGTAGGAACAGGTTTAGTCATGAGAGCCACGAACGCTGAAACAGCTTTTTTCTGGAATGAATCGAAAAAACTTTTATTTATCTGCGGATTATTGGTTTGAAAAACATTATTTGAGACAACTATTGTTATGACGAATGCGATAATAATTGCCGCAATGATTTTTATAGTATCCTTATGATTTTGCACTGTTTGTTTATAACTATATATTAAGTATATTGTAATTCTTCGAATTTTTATGCACAATGAATATAATGACAAAGAAGTTTTTTTCCCACAATAATTTTCGGTTAATTATTGTATTTTTTCTTGGTTTACTCATGATCGTTCCTTTTTTGCTCGCCCAGTTCGTTTCTTCACCAAATGAAAAAGCAATCATTCAATCAAAAGCTTCGACCGGCAATTCGATTACAGTACCGGCGGTTACCGCTACCAGCATACAGGATACGGTTAATGCGGCAAAAGACGGCGACACCATCATTATTCCTGCAGGAAATTATCAAGGTGACACCAAAACACCGGTCGGTCTTGGAAGTGATATCGCGGTTTCAGCAGCGCGGGGAGGCGCCGATACGTGTTTCGTATTGATAAAGGACAAAACGCTGACGTTGCAGGGGACCAATGAATACAACAGCGTTATTTACGGAGAAGGCCATGGCAGTAAGGCGAATAAAGATCCGTTTACCCAGCGGGGCGGGTTGTGTATCATCAACAGCAAGGTTACACTCGATAATCTGCGCGTAAAGGAGTTCCAGAAACGATGCGTCGTGGTTTACAATTCCACGATCGTGGTGAAAAACAGCATTATTGAAGGGTGTGACGAAGGAGGAGTTTCCATGCTGGGAAATTCCGCAGGACTTTTTGTCGACAACATATTTGACGAGATGAATATGGGAGGGATAATGATTTGGCAGAACTCACAGGCAAAAATCGTCAACAATATTTTCCGCAACGCGGCGGTATTGTTTTTTTATCATGGTCCTGACAATGCGAAGGCAGAAATAATCAATAATGCATTCGATGCCATAAAAAGCGATATTGCGCAAGTTGGTTGGTGGAAAGCATCGCCCGAGCAAATAAAATTGAATACTTTATCC
>CAZAIV010000035.1:0-2244 GCA_964485315.1 uncultured Gammaproteobacteria bacterium | reverse complement strand
AAGCTGTACTGATTGGCGATGCCGAACTCGACGCACATCAGGAGCACGTTGTCGGCGGGATAATAGCTCCGCTCAAAGGTGCGGATATGCTGGATGACGCCCTGTAAAAGCCACTCGATGATTTTCCCGCCGTCAGCCATGTTGCGGGCCAAGCGGTCGAGCTTCCAGCAGATAACGCCCTGCGCCTCGCCGGATTCTATCCGTTCCATCACCTCATTGAAGACGGGGCGGCCGGGGACTTTGGCAGATTGCTTCTCGATGAACTCTTGGACGATATGAAGTCCCTGCTCCTTCGCCAAAGCACGCAAGACGGCGAGTTGGTCTTCAATAGACCGGACTTGCTTGTCTTCCACATCGGTTGATTTGCGGGCGTATAGAAAATAGTTCGCCATCGTAGTATAATACTTATATACATCAACCCATAATCTATTATATGTAAGAGTATATAAGTATGTCAAAAGAGCAACTGGGGATAGGTAAAACAATTCGGAAATATAGGCAGGGGAAAAAGATGTCGCAAGAAGCATTGGCGAGAGCGGCTAATTTGTCGCTCCCTACTATTGTCAAAATTGAATCTGGAGAAACACCTAATCCCACTATTGACACAGTTAAAAAAATCGCCGACGCACTCGGTGTTTCTCTTAACGACTTAATGAAATAACCATAAGAAAATAACGCAAGGCCACAAAACAGCGTCTGAAAATGAAAATATGAAACTAACTAGGGTTGAATTTATAAAGTATAGGTCAATCTCCGAAGATGCTTTAGATATAGAGCACGATATCACTTGCTTGGTCGGAATAAACGAATCAGGCAAATCAAACGTTCTTCTCGCTCTCGAAAAGGCCGACTCGGAAGAAAAAATAACTGTAGAAGAATACTCTCGGCACGCCGATGGTTTTGGCGATCCAGAAAATTCGCCAGAACTTAAACTATGGTTCGAGCCGGATAAAAGCGAATTGTCTGGATTGAAAGAAATTTTTGGTACTAACACATCCACTTTATTATTAGTGAAGACAACAAAAGGATACAGGATAGATTTCCCAGAAATTGATTATAAAAAAAGCAAGTTTTATACACCACCAGCTTCCTCGGAGGGTGCCGAAGGACAAGCGGCTACTTCTGAATTAACGGATGAAATTATAGGAAACATTCGTGGAAAAGTTATAGAAGAATTGGAGCAAAATTTCATTCCGAGATTTTCGCGCTTTGACAGCGTCAATTTCAATGAATATTTCCTTCCCCCAAACGGCGAAGTTTTGATAAGTCAATTCATTGCAAACCCCGATAGCATGAGACCAATTAGAAACCTTCTCACTCTTGGAGGAATTAACAACTTCAGCATTTTACAAGCAAATGACGGAGATAAGAGGTTAATTAGAGATAAATTGCTTGGTGATGCGAGTAAAAAAATCAATGAAGAAATTTTGCGCGTTGTCTGGCCGGTTGAAAGCGTTGAGGTCAAATTAAGTGGTGAGGGCGATATTTTAAAAATAAGGTTGCAGGAAAAAGATAAAACGAGCCCATTCAAACCCGATGAGCGTAGCAGGGGGCTTCAGTGGGCTTTGGCTTTCAATATTTATTTCTTGGCCGAAACAAGAGGCGAGCTCCAGCAATCCGTTCTTCTTATTGATGAGCCGGGTATCTTCTTACATATTGACGCACAAAAAAAGTTATTAGAGGAAACCTTTCCGCAAATCAACGGGGGTGGAAATCAGATCATCTACACAACTCATTTACCTTATCTGATTGACTCTCGCTACCCGGAGCGAATCCGTATTTTAGAGAAAAAGAAAGAAGACACAATTATCGGCAACAAGGCTTGGTCGGAAGGTGAATTTGGGAAAATTCCTGAACCGGTACGAACAGCTTTAGGATTGAGGTGGGCTGAATTATTTAATCTCGGAGAAAAAAATATTATTGTCGAGGGGCCATCAGATCAGATTATTCTCCGCGCGCTATATAGCATATTCGGTAAAAACGATGAGATAGGTTTTTTGCCCGCGTACGGGTATAAAAAATTTCCGCCCGTCTTAGCAATCGTACAGCTTGAAGAAAAACAAGGATTTGGAGTTGTTGATGGAGATGAAAACTTGGATACACTAAAGAAGAAATGCGCAACCGTTTCAATCCTAGAAGACAAATTAGAAGCGATTCCAGCACTCGTTGGTAATAAAGCCGTTATAACGATTGAAGATACTTTACCACAAGATTTGTTCCGCCAAGCAGTTTTTAGAGTATACC
>CAZAIV010000034.1:0-6337 GCA_964485315.1 uncultured Gammaproteobacteria bacterium | reverse complement strand
CGCATCCGGATCTGCGGCGCTGGCAATAATTTTCGCTGCTTCATCCACTTCCGTCATCGCCATATCGGATCCGCCGACGATATTAAAAAGTACGCCGCGTGCCCCTTCCATAGAAATTTCAAGTAATGGCGACGCGATTGCTCCGCGAGCTGCCGCTTGTGCCCTGTTTTCCCCCGAACCCGTTCCGATTCCCATCAACGCAGACCCTGCATTTGACATAATCGTTTTCACATCGGCAAAATCAACATTGATGAGACCCGGAAGTGTGATAATTTCGGAGATTCCCTGCACTCCCTGATTCAAAACCGAATCGGCAACTTTAAATGCCTCGAGAAGTGAGAGTTTCCTGTCGACAACATCTAAAATTCTCTGATTTGGAATAACGATGAGCGTATCAACTTTATCTTTAATACCCTCCAGTCCTTCTTCGGCCGTGACCATTCTCCTGGTTCCTTCAAACCCGAACGGTTTCGTCACGACTGCGACAGTTAACGCGCCGACTTCTTTCGCAACGCGTGCCACAATCGGCGCTGCTCCTGTCCCTGTTCCCCCGCCCATTCCCGCAGTGATAAACACCATATCCGATCCCTGCAATGTCTGCTTTATCTTATCTTCGGATTCTTCGGCTGCTTGCCTTCCTGTCTCAGGATCACCTCCTGACCCCAAACCTTTCGTGTAATTCTCTCCGATTTGGATCTTCGTGTCTGAGGCATTGCGGAGAAGCGCTTGCGCATCGGTATTCATGGCGACAAAGTCAACGCCCTGAATCGTGCCGCTTTTTATCATGGAGTTTACTGCATTGCCGCCACCGCCGCCAACTCCGATGACACTAATTTTTGCGAAGTTGCTGGTTTGCGGACGGATTAACATAGTGGACAAATCCTAGCAGATAGTCCTCCTATTTGCAAGACTGATGTGTGGAAGGTCATAAAGTTGACAAAAAAATATAATTATTCATTTTTTTGTCATCCTGAACCTTTAGTCCTGAACTCGATCCAGGATCTTGATTCAGGATCTGTAAAGTTATAAGGCTATGGAATAAAAGATTTAATCAGAGAGAAGAGGCGTTTTATGATTTTCCCGCTTCCTCCAGCGGGAATTCTCAGACCGCTCAAACCGAATTTATTCTTCACTTTTCCCTCTCCGCCAGTCGTACAAAGCGTTAATCCGACTACCGTCGCGAAGGCGGGACTTTGCACTTCATCAATAATTCCCTTAATATTATTCGGGCCGCCGACGCGGACAGGCATAGCCAAAATCCGCTTCGCGCAATCCCGTACGCCGACGGTAAGCCCGCCGCCGCCGGTTATGACAATTCCTGCAGGTGTTTGACCGCCGAATCCGCTTTTTTTAATCTCCAGACCGATCATGGTAAAAATTTCATTCATACGCGGACGGATAATCCCTTCCACCAGCGTTTTCTGGGAAACTTTCCGCAGTTCTTCCGGCAAATTCAATGAGGTCAAATCGATTTCATCGACCGGACGCTCTTTTTTCTTCCCCTCATGTTCCTCCGGATCTTCATGCATCTGTACTGTTCTCCGATTCGCCAGATGGGAAAGATATAATTTAATTTTCTCAGCGCTTTCAAGTGAAATCCGAAGTCCTATCGCCAGATCATTCGTGACATGTCTGGCGCCGATTGCCAAAACGGACGAGTACGAAATCGATCCTTCGGTAAAAATAGCAATATCTGTCGTCGCGGCACCGATATCGACGATAATTACTCCCAGTTCTTTCTCCGTATCGGTAAGAACAGACTGCGAACTCGCATACCCGTTGAAGACGAAATTATCAATATCGACGCCGACTTCAGAAAAAGCTTTTTCTAAATTCCGGACCGAAATACTGTTTGCAGAAATAATATGCGTATCGACTTCCAGACGGACGCCGGACATACCTATGGGATCTTTAATACCTTCCTGCCCGTCAACGATATAGTTGCGCGGAAGAACATGGATAATCTCGCGAGTGGAAGGCATTGAAATAGCTCTTGCCGCATCAATCACACGATCCAAATCGGAGCTTGTGATCTCTCCGTTTTGATTCGCTATCGCGACAACACCCCGTGAATTCTGGCTTTCAATCTGGCTGCCGCCGATTGAAATAACCACATGCGATGCTGAGTAGCCGGCCATTCTCTCTGCAGCTTCCAGAGAACTGTTAATCGAATTCACCGCTTCTTCGATGTCAACGATTTGCCCCTTACGAATGCCTGCTGATTTCATTTCGGAGACACCCAAAATATTCACAAATTCTTCCACTTTCGCTATGACCGTAACAATTTTATAACTTCCGATATCAATGGCAACAATTATTTTTCCTTCCATAGTAATGTATCAGCAAATTGTGACTAAAAGACGATAACCGGTTGATTATAACGCAGATCAAGACGAGAAAATCGCTTACCCTCCATTGTAAGGCGAGTGGTTATCAGTTGTAAAGAGGCTATTTGCGCAGAAATATCTTTCGCCGTCGAGAGGATTACTTGCGAGTCGTCAGAAAGCGTAATTCGGCAGGTTGCACTGTCGAGCATCTGTATGCTTTTATACGAAATAGCAGCATGATGAAGCTGGTCACTGATTTCCTGAATAACTACATTTTTTTGTGAACTTTTTTTCGCTCCGCCCGAAACCGACATGATAGGCAACGGTGAAACAAACGGATGAGAGGCGAAAAAACGGAGAGAAACAAATGCGATCGAGCCGCAAAGAAGAAAAACGCTTATAGCAATAGAAACATACAGGAAACGTCTCTTTCTGTTTTCTGCTTTACGATTTTTTATTTTTTTCTTTTTCATACGCGCTCAGTATTGCAACAAGACGCTCTGCAGCATGCAGGTGGAAAGAAGTATTATACGCCACGTCAAGCGTAAAATTCGCAAGATGGCGCACCATATCGTCTATTGAAGAAATGAAACTTTCCGAAGTCGCATACTCCTGATGCAAAACCGTCGCAAGTCCCTTCTCTTTCAAAAATACTGCATTTTCGATTTGTTCGCCCCGTTGTCCGTGCGGCAGCGGAATGAGAAGACAGGGTTTTTTCATAACGAGAAGCTCGGTCATGGTATTTGCTCCCGACCGTGAAATAACCAAATCCGCATCACGATATGTAGCGCCAATGTCTGATGGATCGGTAAATTTTTGTATCGTGTATCTCTTCTTTCGCTCGTTAGGCAGAGATTCCTTTTTCTTTAGCAAACGCTGGTAATCTCCAAACTCTAACGCGTCACCTGTCTGATGAACAATGCTGTATGTCTCAAGCAATTTCCCCAGTGTTTTTTCGACGAGCAGATTCACCGCGTGCGCTCCCGAACTTCCCCCTGTGATATACAGTGAGGGATTTTTTGCGGCAGTGTTCGGTTTTTTGAACAAAAGTACCGAATCGACAACCGCTTTTCTGAGCAAATTACCGGTAAGTATCGTTTTATGCGCAGGAAAATATCTCCGGGATGTCTCCCATGAAATGCAGATTTTTTTCGCAAACTTTCCGACAATACGATTCGCCAGTCCTGCCCGTAATGTCTGCTCGTGAATGAAAACAGGGATTCCCAATGTCTTTGCCGCAAGACAAGCCGCCAGAGATAGATAACCGCCGAATCCGACGACGATATCAGGCTTCTGTGTACGTAAAATATGCAATGCCTGCATATAACCGAGAGGAATTTTGGGCAAAGACGCTATCGTCCTTCCCGTCACTTTTCTTTGCAGCCTGCCGCTCGTCAGCGAATAAAATGGTATATTTTTTTTCGTTACTGTCTGATATTCCAGTGAAAGGCCGCCGTCTCCTTCAAACACATGTTTTCTGCCGATAAAGACGACTCGCCAATCACTTGGAATAGAGTCAAGCAAGGCCAACGCCGGCCCCAAATGTCCGCCAACAAGACAAACTTTCATGCTTTTATTTCCTTCCATTCCTCTCTATTTTATCCTTTTTCAACAGATCGCGAAATATTCAAAAGGATACCGATTGCTGTAAGGTCGATTAAAAGAGACGATCCGCCATAAGAAATAAAGGGCAGAGGAACTCCTGTCAGAGGGAAAAGGACTGTCATCGCGCCCAAATTGATAATGACCTGAATTCCGATAAACATCGTGATACCGCCCGCAAGCAGTTTCCCGAATGTATCTTTCGCGTGAGATGAAATAGAAAGCCCTCTCCAGATAAGAATACCAAATACCGCGATAAGAATGACTGAACCGAAAAAACCAAGCTCTTCAGCAATAATAGCAAAAATAGAATCAGTCACATTTTCTGGTAAATACGCATATTTTTGCAGAGAATTTCCCAATCCCAAACCGAACAATCCGCCTGAGCCCAGAGCAATCAATACCTGTTTGACTTGATAGGAAGCGTTTGTCAGCGATGTGTCAACCGCGAGAAACGAGGTCAGCCGCGCGGCTCTGTACGGTGCCAATTTAATAAGGATAAAACCTAAAACAGCCAAAGAAGGAACAATGACAGAAAAATATTTCAGACTTCCCCCGGATAATAAATAGATCGCGATTGCTTCACCTAAAATAATGATGGCTGTACCCATATCAGGTTGCGCCATCACCAGCAGGAGAACGAGCCCGATGAGCAAGGCAAATGCTGTAAATCGTCCCTTTTCTTTCTGAGAAAACCATGCGGCCAGATAAATAGCCAGCACCAATTTCACAAACTCCGTCGGTTGAATAGTAAAAAAATGCAGATTCAACCACCTGCTCGCGCCAAGTGTATGCACACCCAAACCGGGAATAAAAACCATAATGAGCAATATAATAGCCGTGACGAGCAGGAGCGGAGAAAGATTAAATAAGACGCGGTAATGTATATGAATAAACACAAATAAGAGAATCATACCGAAGACTGCCCACACAAGTTGACTTTTTATATAATGAAACTTATCTGCGTAATCCCGAAACGCGATGACACTGGATGCGTCATAGATCATGAGTAACCCGAACAGCACAAGTCCGACTACCACTACAAGAAGCAATGTGTCAATATGTTTCATATTTTCCCGTTTTTTTTATCCGATGAACGCGAGGTAGAGACCGAGGATTGCGAAGAAAAAGCCTAACATCCAGCCCCGCATCACTACCTTCGGTTCTTCCCAGCCGCGCTTCAGCATCCACAAGTGCAATGGAGCTGCGGGGAAAATACGGCGTTTCAGAAAACGCTTGCTTAAAATTTGAATAAGGGATGATGTGATCTCAAGAACGAATATTCCTCCGATGACGAGAAGTGCTAATGTTTTCCCTGTTAATAAACCGATGATTGCGAGCGCTGCCCCCAATGAAAGCGAGCCCACATCTCCCAGCCAAATTCTTGCCTTATAAATGTTGAAATACAGAAACGCGCCGACTGAACCGATGAGTATTGCGATAAAAATAGCCAGAGATTCGTCAAGACGCTGTTCGCTGATTGTCAGAAACGCAAGCAAGCAAATCAGAAATGAACCGGACGCGAGACCGTCCAGTCCGTCGGTAATATTAAATGCGTTCACAAATGAGACGATGATAAATGCAGCGAACGGGATGAAAAACGCGCCTAAACTTAACGGCCCCAATCCATGGATAAATACGAAGTTATACTGCAATTGCGTATAAAAAACCGTCGCGATGATTAATGCAAGAACCCATTGTATGATGAATTTATGGCGGAAACGAAGACCGAAAAACACGTTCTTCTTACCCGGAACGGTAAGCTTTTTCATATCATCATATAACCCAAGCAAACCGAAACCGATAAATCCGAAAAAGATAACGAATGTTTCCCACGGAACAGTCTCAATCCCCAAAATACCATACGACCAAAAAGTGAGAACAGAGACGACGACGATGATCAGAATGCCCCCGCCGAAGGGTGTTCCGACTTTCCAGGCATTGAATTTATCAAACGTCGGCGTCAGTTTGTCAAACATGTCACGGGTTGTTTGTTTTTGCCTTTGGAGTTTGATACGGTACAGAAAATCGATGAATGGGACGATAAGGATAAACGATATGAAAAGAGACAGCAGGATAAGTCCTAAGAGTTGCGCCATTATTCCATTATATACCACTCCACTTTGATTATGCAAAAATTTTGGTAGATACCCTTGAGAAAAGGAAGGCAAACAAGTAAAATCTGCCGCCCTTTGGGTGGTCTAGCTTGGCACCCTTTCATGAGACTTTCTTCGCCAACATTATTTCCTCGACCACCTTTCATTTGGTCTAGGCCTCACAAGCAGTCACAGGACCGACGTGACGCTTTTAGTAAGCACGTCACGCTAAGTGTGCGATTGGTAACAGGTTCTAGTACTTCATTCTGATATAAAACCTTAGTTATCTCCTTAGTATAGGCTCAATTTAAC
>CAZAIV010000033.1:0-4761 GCA_964485315.1 uncultured Gammaproteobacteria bacterium | reverse complement strand
GAGGAATATTATACTAATCACTAAATACGAATAACTAATAACTCGATTCTCCCCATGTATCCATACTGTCGATAATATGTTTCAGAGATTTCCCTTTTTCGGTAAGCGAATATTCGACGTGAGGGGGGACTTCGGCAAATACTTTTTTCTTCAGAATCCCATTTTTCTCCATTTGCTGCAAACGAAGAGAAAGCGTTTTCGGACTGATGCCATCTAATGATTTTTGCAGTTCGCCGAACCGTTTCGTTCCTTCGCATAATTCATGCAGGATGAGAATGGTCCATTTGCTTCCGATCATTTTTAATGTTTTGGTTACTCCGCAATTCTTTTCCATACGAATTTGTCATTCTGATCCGCCAACTGGCGGAGAAGAATCTACTTAATAAGAATAGACTAGATCCTTCGTCGTCCTGTAACACAGGATTCCTCAGGATGACATTAATTTATTATAGTATAGCATGACACTTTCCTAATTGTAACTACTTTACAAAAGAAAGTAAAGAGTATATAGTATCCTTATGAATTGGGACAGACTTGCGTCAGAAGAAGTATTGCAAAAAACCATAAAAGCTTTGCAGGATAACGGCTTTACCGTTCAAGTCGCAGAAAATAGGGGAGAGGCGAAAGAAAAAGCACTGTCACTGATCCCTGACGGCGCAGAAGTGATGACAATGACATCCCGAACACTGGAGGATACAGGGATTGCCAAAGAAATTAATGAATCGGGGGAATATAACGCGATCCATCCGAAAGTTATAAAAATGGATAGACAAACACAAGCCAAGGAAATTGCGGCATTACGCAGTACTCCGGATTATGCAATAGGGAGCGCTCATGCAGTTACATCAGACGGAAAAGTAATGATTGCGTCCAGGACAGGAAGCCAAATGCCGGCATATATATACGGTTCGAAGAAAGTAATCTGGGTGATCGGTACGCAGAAAATCGTTGATAACATTGAAGCAGGTTTTCGACGCTTGGATGAACACGTAGTACCGTTGGAAAGCGAAAGAGCAAATAAGGCTTATAGTATTACAACAGGAAGTTTTATCAGTAGACTGCTCATCTATTATCGTGAAGAGATAAAAGAAAGAATACATATTATTCTCGTGAAAGAAGTCCTCGGATTTTGATTTATTTTAAGGAAAGATTTGTCAATTGGTATATGACGTTTCTTTCGTTTTCCTTACATACTTCTGGTTATATTCTTATTAGTTGAATTTATAGTAATTATACTGCCAAACAAGGAGGTGAATGAGAGTATGCAGGCGGTTGATAGATTTTTATATAAAATTTTCTCATCTTTCACGATGATATGGTTCTCTCCGGTAAAATAATTCTTACAAAAGGGTAAACGTAAGGAGATATGAAAAAGGGGAGACAGAAGAAATACGAAATAATATTATTCTAGCACTTGACACGGCCTACTGCTAATGCTATAAAAGCAGTATGGATAATCAAAATATATCTGAACTCCTCAAACCATTATCTCCGGATGTTGCTTTAACAAGATTCACTCTTAATTTAACAGATCAAGCAAGGGCGAACAAGATTGATCCCGTTGTAGGACGGGAAGGCGAAATTCGACGAGTGATGGAAATTTTATCCCGTCGAACGAAAAATAATCCTGTCCTGATAGGAGATCCTGGAGTAGGTAAAACAGCTATTGTGGAAGGGTTGGCGCAAAGAATTGTGGATAACTCAGTCCCGACAACGCTTCGTGAAAAAGAGGTATTAGTACTCGATTTTTCACAGCTTTTGGCAGGCGCGAAATTCCGAGGTGAATTTGAAGAGCGCTTGAAAGCAGTCATTAAAGCGATTGAAGATTCAAACGGCAAATATGTTGTTTTTATTGATGAATTACATATATTAGTCGGCGGTGGTTCTGCTGAAGGGTCAGCAGATGCTGCGAATATACTCAAGCCTTCCCTATCCCGCGGAACGCTTCGGATGATCGGCGCGACTACCATAACCGAATACAGAAAATATATAGAAAAAGATCCCGCTCTCGCCCGCCGTTTCCAGCCTGTTTTGGTTGATGAGCCCTCTGTCCCCGATGCTATTTCTATTTTGCGCGGTGTTAAGGAGAAATATGAGTTACATCACGGAATCAGAATTACCGATAACGCAATTATTGCGGCAGTCAAATTATCCGCTCAGTATATCCCCCATCGTTTCCTTCCGGATAAAGCAATCGATCTGATAGATGAGGCGGCAGCCGCGATTAAGATTGAGACAGAATCCATGCCGACTGAATTGGATGCGTTGAAACGAAATATCACCCAGGTTGAAATCGAGCTCGCTGCTTTAAATAAATCCCACTTCGCCAAGGCTTCGCGGGACAAGGGAAAAAAGGACAGTGATAGTTTACGAAGAGAAGTTCAAACGAAAGAACTTGAAAGTTTAAAAACGAAGGCGACAGATATTGAAAAACATTGGAAAGAACAAAAAGATTTGATCCAGAAAATTCAGGATGTTCGGGCGAAGATTGATGCATTGCGGATAGAGCTTGAGAAATCTGAACGTGATATTGATCTGCAAAAAGCAGCGGAAATTAAGTATGGGAAAATCCCTGAACTGGAAAGGAAGCTGCATGAATTGATGATGGCATGGGAGAAAATACCTCAGGAAAATCGGGTATTGCGGATTGAAGTTGACGGAGATGATATTGCCCGTGTTGTCTCGCGATGGACCGGAATCCCTGCGGCCCGAATGCTTGCTTCTGAAATGGAGAGAATCGCTAATCTGGATAGAGACTTGAAAGAAGAGATTATTGGTCAGGATACAGCAATGGATGTTATCTCACGGGCGATCAAGCGTTCACGATCCGGACTTGGAGAGAAAAATAAACCAATCGGCACGTTTTTATTTTTAGGTCCGACAGGTGTCGGGAAAACGGAAACTGCAAAAGTGCTCGCGCAGCAATTATTTAATGACAAGCGTGCATTGATCAGAATTGACATGACGGAATATGCGCAGCCGCACGCGGTAGCTCGTCTGATCGGGGCGCCGCCCGGATATATCGGATATGATGAAGGCGGACAATTGACTGAAGCGGTACGGAGAAAGCCCTATTCTGTCATTCTTTTTGATGAAATTGAGAAAGCGTATCCGCAAGTCTTTAATGTATTTTTACAACTGTTTGATGAAGGGCGGTTGACTGACGGAAAAGGTGTGCTTGTTGATTTCCGGAACACAATTATCATCATGACGAGCAATATCGCCAGTGATGTGATAGCTGAAGAGACAAACGGGGCAAGGGAAGCAAAGGTTTGGGAAGTTCTAAAACATAACTTCCGACCGGAACTGTTAAATCGTTTGGATGCTGTGGTTATTTATAATAACTTGACCGCAAAAGACATTCTCAAAATTACCGAGCAACAATTGGCTCTGGTAAAAACGAGATTGAGCGAAAATAATATTGAATTGCAAACAAATGATGATATTGCTCTCTGGTTTGCGGAAAACGGATATGATCCGGTATTCGGCGCACGGCCTCTTCGACGATTGATTGAGGAAAAACTTGTTGATGAAATCGCGGGAAAAGTTTTGGATGGGAATATTAAGTCGGGAGACGTGGTGAAAGCGGAAGTAAAAGACGGGAAGATAGTAGTATAATGTCGTTCTGGAGTGGCAACGACCACGATAGGATGACAATTTTTTATGAAGACGTGCAAACATTGTGGGACAGAATTAGTTATCCGACAAACCCAGAAAAAACCTTCACAATTAACAAAACAATATTACTATACTGCTTATTATTTTTGTCCGAAGTGCCGTAGAATCTATCATGATGATACATTTAAAATGACAAATCAAACGCTTCCCCTCACCCTGACCCTCTCCCACAAGGAGCGAGGGAAAACCATACATGACGGAGTTCTCTCCCCTGCTGAAAAAGTTGACGTGGAGATTTGGACGGATGGCGCATGCGCTCATAATGGAACCCCAAAGGCCAAAGCGGCGTGGGCATTTGTCTCAGGGAAACATGAAGAAGCGGGCATGGTTGAAGGCACACAGACGAATAATCGTGGCGAAGCGTTTGCGATTTTATACGCGCTACAATGGGCCGCAAAGAAAAAATATAAACGTATTATTATTTATACCGATAGCCAAATTTCCATATACGGTGTTACAAAGCATTTCTCCAAAGTAAAAGTAAATCAGGAAATTTTTCGTGCTATCGCGAATGTCATCTCTGAGAACACGCTGCAAGTGACGTTTAAGAAGGTTTTAGGTCACAGCGGGGATGAAAATAATGAACGGGTGGATAGATTGGCAAACGGACTAGCTTCTGCATAATTAAGAATTAAGAATTGTGAATTTTGCTGATTGTCAAACAGTCTCTTATTCTTTACTATATATCCATGTTTTTGTTTTGGGTTGTCCAAATAACACTTCTCATCATCATCCTTTTTCTTTTCTATCTTCTCTCATGGTTTTGGCCGCCGGATAGTCCATGGGCGCCGTGGTGGACGACGAATAAAGATGTTGCGCGTATTATGTGCCGAATGGTAAAGATGAAAAAAGGCGACGTGATGTGCGATCTGGGATCAGGTGAAGGGACAGCATTGATTGTCGCAGCAAGAGAATTCGGCGCAAGAGGCGTTGGCTTGGAAATCGATCCCTTACGTGTCTGGCAGTCAAATTGGCGGATTAGACAGGCGAAATTGCAGGATAAAATAACTATTTTTAAAAAGAACTTTTTCGATGTTGATCTTTCAGAATCGACTGTCGTATTCGCCTATCTCGTTCCAAAGG
>CAZAIV010000032.1:0-2558 GCA_964485315.1 uncultured Gammaproteobacteria bacterium | reverse complement strand
GAATAATAGTAAAAGATATGGTATACTGTTTATAGTTAAAAGTGACAACATTGTTGTCATCCTGAACTTGTTTCAGGATCCAGAACCGATTTTGATTAAATTCTGCTGGATTCCGGATCAAGTCCGGAATGACAATTTTTTGTAGCTTTTTTCTTTTTTATGGCTGAAGAAAAATCACGCATATATCCGTTAGATAGAATCCGTAATATCGGTATTATTGCGCATATTGACGCGGGAAAAACTACGACAACCGAACGCATTCTTTTCTATACGGGAAAATCATATAAAATCGGCGATATTGATGAGGGGAATACGCAAATGGACTGGATGGAACAGGAAAAGGAACGAGGGATTACCATCGTTTCTGCTGCGACCACGACATTCTGGAAAGATCACAGAATCAATATTATCGATACTCCCGGACACGTGGATTTTACCGCTGAAGTCGAGCGTTCTCTTCGCGTTTTGGATGGAGGTATTACAGTCCTTGATGCGGAAGAAGGTGTGCAGTCCCAGTCGGAAACAGTCTGGCGTCAGGCTGATAAATACAAAGTGCCGAGAATCTGTTTCGTCAATAAAATGGATAAACTTGGCGCTGATTTTCTCGCGACGGTGAAGAGTATTGAAAACCGGCTTGGTGCAAATCCCGCGATTATGGTTTTACCGATTGGTGTTGAGAGTACGTATGTGGGAAATGTCGATTTATTAACTCGGAAAGCAATTGTGTGGAGTTCTGAGGATTTAGGCGCGAAATTTGACGTGTCTGACAATATTCCAGAAGAGATGAAAGATCAGGTGGAGGAATATCGGGCAAAACTGATTGAAAAAATTTCAGAAACGGACGATGCGCTTCTGGAAAAATATTTAGGAGGAGAAGAACCAAGTGTTGAAGAGCTAAAAGCAGCGCTTCGCCGGGCAGTTATCGCATATAAACTCGTTCCGATTTATGCGGGAACGAGTCTTCGAAATAAAGGTGTCCAACCGCTTCTGGACGCGGTGATAGATTATCTTCCATCTCCTCAAGATTTGGATCATGTCACAGGCATTAATCCGAAAACGAACGAAGAAGAAACCCGTAAGTTAGTTCCCGAAGAATCATTGGCAGGATTAGCATTTAAGATCCAAAATGATCCGCATGTCGGAAAGTTGACATATTACAGAGTATACTCAGGGAAAATAGTTGCAGGGTCATATATTTATAATACGACGAAGAATATCCGTGAACGCGTCGGCCGATTATTGTTAATGCACGCAAACCAACGTGAAGAAATTAAGGAGGCATACGCAGGAGAGATTGTGGGTATTGTCGGATTAAAGGATACGATTACAGGGGATACATTGTGTGATGAAGCGCATCCGATTATTCTTGAAAAAATCACATTTCCCGAACCTGTTATTTCTCTGGCAATTGAGCCGAAGACTAAATCAGACCAGGAAAAACTCGGGTATGCATTGAAACATTTGATGGATGAA
Organism: uncultured Gammaproteobacteria bacterium; assembly: GCA_964485315.1. Taxonomy (GTDB): domain Bacteria; phylum Patescibacteriota; class Microgenomatia; order Levybacterales; family UBA12049; genus DAIDHK01. Next base: position 1,085 of record CAZAIV010000032.1, on the reverse strand, counting down.
GATCCGACGTTTCGAGTCAAAACAAATCATGAAACAGGCCAAACAATTATCTCAGGTATTGGCGAATTGCAATTGGAAGTCATGGTTGATCGCATGAAACGTGAATTTAATGTGCTGGCAAATGTCGGCGCGCCGCAAGTGGCATATAAAGAAACAGTGGAGAAAGAAGGGCAGGCAGAAGGGAAATATATCCGTCAGTCAGGAGGACGCGGACAATATGGACATTGTTTCTTACGCGTTGAGCCGAAGCCTCGGGGTGAAGGATTCGAGTTCGTGGATGCGATTAAAGGCGGAGCAATTCCTGCAGAATTCGTCACCGCTGTTGAAAAAGGAGTTAAAGAATCATTGGACACGGGAGTGCTTCTCGGCTATCCGTTGGTTGATTTGAAAGTAACATGCTATGACGGATCTTTCCACGATGTTGACTCTTCCGAAATGGCGTTTAAGATAGCTGCATCGATGGCGCTTCGTGAGGCATGCAAAAAAGCAAACCTTGTTCTTCTGGAGCCGATTATGAAAGTGGAAGTGACCACACCGAGTGAATTTATGGGAGATATTATCGGCGATTTATCTTCAAAACGGGCACAAATCATGGGGACAGAAGAACATAATCGCGCAACGATTGTCAATGCGACTGTGCCTTTATCTGAATTGTCAGGATACGCAACGCAATTGAGAAGTATGTCGCAGGGCAGGGCGTCATATTATATGGAACCGAGTCACTACGAACCGGTTCCGAATAATATCGTGCAGGCGATGCTTGCCAAATCCACTTTCACAGGAAGAGTAGAATAAGACTCTTTGACTTTACCTGTTGGAAATGCCCAGTTTTATAATTTTTATTGCTTTTTAACGATTGCTGTGAAATTATAAAAGTATGAAGTATGTTGAAACATTTATTTACTTATTGGTTTATATTGCAATAATATTATTTTCTGTCTTCCTATGCTTTTATTTAGGTTCCTATATTTTCTTTAGCAATATAAACTTTTTTTATTCCTCACTTACATCAATAATTATCACTCTCCTAGTGAGCTCACTTATATCTATCCTAGTATAGTGAGTCACGTATAGCATTACAACGA
>CAZAIV010000031.1:0-7764 GCA_964485315.1 uncultured Gammaproteobacteria bacterium | reverse complement strand
TTTTAAAGAATTTGCCTCTTGGGTGATATTTTTATCTGTCGTTTGCCAGTATTGTTGTGATTGTAAGTATATTTTTCGATCAATCGATGAAAGCGCTTCTTTTTTGGGTGAAAGGGAAAGAATCGCTTTTCCTTTTGCCAGAATATTCATCTTTTGACCCGGCAGTAAATAATATTGCGCAAGCCAATTGCCGTCGGTATCCAATGTGATATTTTGCGGGTGCGGGTTGAGATCTGTCAATACAATGGTTTGATAATTCGTTGTCGGTGGCAATGCAATCTCTGTCTTAATCGGAAAAACGTTCGCGTTGCTGATGTGGTACGTAAGTGAGAAATCATATACTTGTTGCGTCCCAAACGCAATAGATATTCCTGATGTTCCCAATTCATCTTTGGTAAATATAAGAGCATTTCCTTTCTGTTCAGGTTTTACGAAAGCCGGATTACCAAATGATTGAGGAACGGTAACTGTTATTTGAAGGTTGTTAAAACTGATCTGATTTGCAAGACCGGGGATATTCACTTCCCAAATTTTGCCGTTCTGATGAGCGATATCGGTAGTATCGAATGTCAGTGTGAAATGGAGTTTGTTATGCAGGCCGACAACTTTTGCGTTAAATGTGAGTTGTATGCTATATCCGTCTTGTGTTTTTACGACGAGTGGTGTAATACTTCCCGAACTGTCGGATGCCGTAACGTTCGTAATCGTATTAAATCCCAAGTCGATTTTGTATGATGTTGCGTATTTTCTACTTGTTTGGTTTGTTAGTATTCCATTGATGATTGCATGCGCGCTACCTTCCTGATTGATGGAATACACGATATTGTAATCCGTAAGGAAATCGGACTCTGCATGGACAGGAGTAAATAACCCAATAAACAAATAAACAAATAATCCAATGAGTGAAAGACATATAAAAAGAATTTTTTTCATTGTGTATAGTTTACTACAAATGACAAATAGCGCATGGGTTATAGTTTTTGAATAGAGTAAAAATTTAACAATGCAGCAATAGAACAATTATCGATACAGAACCTTTTTCAGGAATTTTCCTGTTTCGGACTTGGGATTGTTTGCTATCTCTTCAGGAGTTCCCGTAGCGACGACTTCCCCGCCTTTTTCTCCTCCTTCTGGCCCGAGATCAATAATATAGTCCGCATTTTTAATCACATCCAGATTATGTTCGATAACGATGACTGAATTGCCGATGTCGACTAAACGCCGTAAGACAAACAGTAATTTTTCCAAGTCAGCGAAGTGGAGTCCGGTTGTCGGCTCGTCGAGTAAATATAACGCGTCCCGTCCGCGTTTGGACAATTCCGCCGCTAACTTTACCCTTTGCGCTTCCCCGCCCGACAACGTCGTCGCCGGTTGCCCCAATCCGATATATGAAAGACCTACGTCGTTTAAGGTCTGCAATTTGTGAGCCAATGCGGGAACAAAATTAAAGAACTCGAGCGCATCGGATACATTCATATCCAAAACGTCGGCAATGTTTTTATTATTAAACATGATTTCAAGCGCTTCATTGTTGTATTGTTTTCCTCCGCATACTTCGCACACGACATACACGTCAGGGAGAAACTGCATTTCAATTTTAATTTGTCCTTCTCCTTCGCATGCCTCGCATCGTCCGCCTTTCACGTTAAACGAGAATCGTCCGGGTCCATAGCCTCTGATCTTTGCTTCCTTTGTGCCGGCGAATAAATCCCGAATATACGTAAATGCGCCCGTGTATGTCGCAGGATTGCTTCTCGGAGTTCTTCCGATCGGTGACTGATCGATTTGAAAGATATGCCGGATATATTCGTCTCCGGTCATTGAAGTAAAGTTCCCCGGTTTTTCTCTGTGATACGGGTTTTGCTTCATCATAAGCGCCTGATAAAGAATGTCGTTTGTCAGTGTCGACTTTCCGCTTCCCGAGACTCCTGTTACCACGACGAATGTATGTAAAGGGAATGTGACAGTGATATTTTTCAGATTATGTTCACTCGCGCCGGTAAGTATAATCTCATGTTTTGCCTGTTCGACGAGATTAACATTTTGTTCGGGTTTCAAAATTTCAATTCTTTTCTTTCCCGAAAGATATTGTCCCGTTATAGAATTTTTGTTTTGTTTTATTTCTTCATACGTTCCCTGAGCGACAATATTTCCGCCAAATTTCCCCGCGCCGGGACCGAAATCAAACATATAATCCGAAGAACTCATCGTATCTTCATCGTGTTCCACAACTAACACCGTATTCCCGATATCCCGTAATTTCTTCAATGTATCGATAAGCTTTTCGTTATCTCTCTGATGGAGTCCGATTGAAGGTTCGTCCAGGACATACAGCACACCGGTTAACCCGCTGCCTATCTGTGACGCGAGCCGTATCCTCTGCGCCTCTCCTCCTGCGAGTGTTGCAGCAGAACGGGAAAGCGTCAGATAATCCAATCCGACATCATCGAGAAATCGTAAACGTTGTCCTATTTCACGTATGATAAGTTTGGCAATTTCCTGTTCTCTTTTCGATAAATTGTCCGGCAGGTTTGAAATGAATTCCAGAGCAACGTTTATTGCCAGATTGCTGACTTCCACAATTGATAGGCCGTTTATCGTCACCGATAATGCTTCTTTTTTCAATCTTCCTCCATGGCACACGGAACACACATCGTATCTCATGAATTTTTCAATTTGTGTTTTCATAAATTGCGATTCCGACTCGTTAAGCTTCCGTTTTAGTTCAGCTGCAATACCCCGAAACGGTTCGGAAATAACAGTTTCTCTTCCCCATCTGTTTTCGCCTTCGACCATATACTCTTTCTCCCCTGTGCCGCTGAGTAATAATTTCTTTTTCTTATCGGGCATTTCTCCAAGCCGCTGATTCATATCAATATGATTTTCTCTGCAAAACGTTTGGAATGTCCGTGAAAACCATGTGTCGCTGTTTGTCAGATTAAAATACGGAAGAATGCCTCCTTCTTTAATTGACAGATTGTCGTTGAATACCAATTCTTTATCGACGATCAATACATTACCGATTCCTGAACAATTCGGACATGCGCCGTGGGGTGTATTGAAAGAAAAAATACGAGGTTCTATCTCCGGAAGAGAAATATTATCGATAGGACAGGCAAATTTCTCCGAAAAAAGTCGGTCTTCCATGTCTGTGGGAAACTGCGGAAGATCAAATGTTTTATCTTTAATTATCGCTACTTTCATTTCGCCATTTCCGAATTGCAGCGCTTGCTCCACATCCGTAGCGACTCGTGTCCGATCAGTTTCAGAAGTAATAATGAGAGAATCAATAATAAGATCAATTGTATGTTTGTTTGTTTTAATCAGGATGACATCGTCATCAAGAGAATACACTTTGTTATCGATGCGGACTTTCCGATACCCTCTTTTTTTTAGATTGAAGAACAGATCGGAATATTCTCCTTTTCGATCTTTCACAATCGGGGCCAGTATAAGAATGCGCAAAGGTTGTTTTCCTTTTGTCTGCGATGTATGAAGTTGCAGAACGGTATTCGTAATTTGTTCTTTTGATTGCTGCATGATTTCCCGGCCGCAAACCGGACAATGCGGATGTCCGACGCGCGCGAAAAGTAATCGCATATAATCGTAAATTTCTGTTACCGTCCCTACTGTTGAACGCGGATTATGGCTGGCAGATTTTTGATCAATTGAAATTGCCGGAGATAAGCCTTCAATAAGATCGACATCGGGTTTTTTCATAGTTCCCAAAAACTGTCTGGCGTACGATGAAAGGCTTTCGACATATCTTCTTTGTCCTTCCGCATAAATCGTGTCAAACGCGAGAGAAGATTTCCCGCTTCCCGATAAACCTGTCAAGACAACAAGTTTATTTTTCGGAATTTCCAAATCTATATTTTTTAAATTGTGTTCTCTTGCTCCTTTTATGACTATTTTTTCCATAGGTAAGTTGATCTCCAATTATATACCTCTTTGTCTTCAAATGGAATATGTATAAAGCCTGCGAAACAATAGTATTCCGAAAAAATGTTGCTTCAAAATCGTGTTGCCAACGGAGTAAATGATTGATTCGTTACATCAAACCAGAAAGATGTGCTCGGCGCATTGTTACCGGTTGTTTCAATAATAAGCAATGTATTTGATGCCCATCCGGTAACCGCATACAACGCGTATGATGACGTATATTGTTTAAACAAATGCGATACGTCAATATACTGTTGTCCGTTTGCGAAAGGTTGACCCGAAACATTAAAAACAAGGAAATTTGTTGTGGAATTTTCCATATCCTGTAAAAAAATATATTTGTCATCGGGTGAAAATGTATTGAAAGGAATACTTATCGATGAGTTGCTGTCAACGGTTTTGGAAAAGATATGTTGAGACTGCTGATTCGGATTCGGTATATGAGAAACTGAGAATGAATACATTTTAGTTGTATCAGGATTGGTCTGTGTCTGAGAAATTATTTCGTAGGCTCCGTCAGGTGAAGGTTGAGATGCTGTGGCAGTCGTTTGTCCGGATCGGACAGGGATAGTGGTGATAGATGGCGTTTCAGTAAATGACGGCGTTGATATTTGTGCGGGCGCTTGCGTCAGAGGAAGAAGAGATTGCACAATAACAGGAGAAGTTGCTTCTGCCTGCGGCTGTTCATTTTTCTGATACATAAAATACGATGTTGTAATGCCTGCAAACAACATAAAGAAAATGATAGCGAATGTAGATTTTTTTATAGACATATATGTTCCGTTAGTCAACGGGCGTTCCCGAAATGGTTACCTGTGTTCCCGGATCATTTGCAGTTGCATACGTTTGGTTTCCTATAGTTGTGGGTTCGACCCAATCATAGAGAGCCTGCGCGTCAATATTTCTCATATTAACGCATCCGTGACTCATTGTGTGACCGAAGTTATCATGCCAATACGCGCCGTGCAGCGCAAATCCTTCACTTTTCGGAATATCATTATTATAAAAATACATGACATACTGCACATTTGGTAAGTCATAGTAGTCTGCTCCGCTTCCGCCTGTCATTCGTGTTGACCGGAGTTTTATCCAGATAGTAAATGTTCCGTCAGGAGTCGGATGCCATTTACCCGAAGATATGTATGTTTGTAAAACGACAGTAGAACCTTGATATGCTGTGAGTGTTTGGTTTGTTAAATCAACATATATATGTTTTGGGCCGCTTGGAGTAGTAGCGCCCAGCACGTTTGATTGCAACGAATTCTTTAGCGAAAGGTCTACTTTTGGCGGGATCACACTGTGTCCTTCGAACGTGCCGACTGCGTTATTTTCCACGTTTGTTGTCAAGTTTTTTATACAGCTTATTGAATTGGCGCAAACAACCGGTTGTTTATAGAGGAAAAAAAGTGAAAAAACACAGCTAATACCGAAAAGAGTAATGAGAATCAGAGTGAAACGTACATAATTATTCCGAATAGAACTTTTATTTAAAAGTTTCTTTTTTTTCTTATATGAAACTTTTGTTTTCCCCATTTATTAAGCGTAGTGTATTGAGGCAAATATGTAAAGTATTACGAGGATTTTTCTACACTGATTTGCAATTTCTCCCCGGTATGATGAAAGACAAGCGCAATGGGTTTATCGAAAGGATTTGTCACATACAAATTTTGTAAACTACTCGAATCGGGATTTGACTGTGTATAATAAATTGCCACTCCGAATTGTCTTGGGACGTCTGCGATAGTTGCGAAATTATGCGGCGTAGGCGCTACTACATCTAACCCGCCTTTCCTGGCGACTACATTGATAAATGATGCTAAATGACACACTCCGTCTCCGACGAGCCATCCGTCGGATTTAAAACCCTGATCAAAGCTGAAATCAGCATTAGTCGTCATTGCAATCTTTCCTTTATATTGCGGTAGAACCTCATTATGAAACGCAAACGTTTGCTTCGGCTGTAAGACAAATTTGTAGATAAAATTTTTGTCTACTTTACTCCAGTTAACAGGTTGGCCATTTTTTGTCACACCATCCATATATGCAAGCGTGAGCAGAATGTTATCAGAGAAGACATCATTGACGTATGTATTACTATATCTATCGGACAGAGAGTAATTCTTTACCGCGAGTGTTTGCCATGAAGAAGACTGAACCTGAACGTGTACATGGCTGACAGGCATAAAATGCATGAAAATGGTACTTATTAATATGAAGAGCATAGATCAGTAGGCACGAAATCTAAGGAGGAGCATATCATATTATAGGACGTTTGTCAAATCTTTTCTTACCTTTTAATTACTCCTTTACTACAGATTCTTTAACAAAATGGCTCACAATAGAATGTCGTGTATGCCCGAAAATGAGTCACATATCGGAAGGAGATTTATGAATCTCGAAAATAGTGCAGAACCGGATCTTGGTTTACATAAAAAATCGAATACTTGGTACGCAAATACACAAAATGGTGTGCAAAAAGTCATTTTCATAGGCATAAATTATATGTGGGCGGTCATACCGGAAAGCACCTTAGGACAAAAAAATGAATTAAATCAAACTCGAATTGTCTTTAAGTATCTGGACGAATTGGATCAGGAATTAGTTCTTTCGCAGGATCCCAGGGCGCTAGGTGAAGAGTTCGATGTATGGAAACCTTCGTTTCCTCGGAAAATTCAAGATATAGAAAAAAATCACATAAATAAATAGCAATGTGACCCCTATGAGAGTCGAACTCATCTTCCAGGGATGAAAGCCCTGTTTCCTAACCGATAGAAGAAGGGGCCATCGGTCATTTCCACCACAATTATACTGGAAATGCAGGGCTGAAGCAAACAAATCATGCACTACAGCGCGTTATTTCAGTTTCCTATAAAGACCACTAACGATCTCTGCAGCTGTGTCTTTCCCGCCAAGACCAAACGCGATACCGCCTGCGAGCGCAATCATCGCCACGAAACCGGTAAAAAGAATCCGGATTAAATCCTGCGCAACGCCGAGCTGATTCAAAACAGCAAGCAAGACGAAAATGGTGATTGCCCATCTGGCAACTGCTGCGATTGTTTTCGCTCCATCCGGCGAAACTTGTCTCGTCGATGCATAGACGACATCATGCGCCAAGCGCGCGAAAATGAGACCTAATAACCCGATAATTACAGCGACGAAAACATTCGGCAAATAGAACAAAAATGTATTCAGGATTGTAATTACCTGTGGCAGTCCCCATATATCCGCTGTAGGTATTAAGAATAAAATAATCACAAACCAGCGGAATATTTCTGCAAGGATATTACTCCATTTGAAATCCTGTTTCGCCTCCGGTACGCCGTATTTTCGCAAATACGCCTCAAGTTTAATTGCCTGTAATATTTCAAAGACAACTTTTCGAACTATTGAGCCGAGTAAAATACCGATGAGAAGGATAACGATACCGACAACAAAGTTGGGAATGAATGATAATGCTGCAAATAAACCGTTATTAAGAGATGAGACAACACTGCTTCCGATATTTGATGTGTACATACTTTAAGTCACCTCCCTTCCCGCTAGTCCTTTTTTGTACTATATTAAGTCTATTGCGATACTATCAGCTTGTCAAGATGAATTGAGGTTGGTATAATCAGAAAGCCTTTTAACTTTGAACTTTTCACTTCAAATTTTTAACTGATTGGGGCCGGTAGCTCAGCGGTAGAGCAGGAGCCTTTTAAGCTCTTGGTCACAGGTTCGAATCCCGTCCGGCTCACAGTTATTAAATTAATGTCAATTCATGAAAAAGCTTAATACTGAGTGGCATTCAGCGAATAAAATGCCTATACATCCCACACC
>CAZAIV010000030.1:0-4558 GCA_964485315.1 uncultured Gammaproteobacteria bacterium | reverse complement strand
GAAGAGTTTACTGAAGTAACTGATGTTGATTTGGCTGATACAGAATATTTTAATGAAGTACTTCTTGAGTGGTTAATTGATTACAACGAATACCGGCCTCATCAAACTCTTGACTATTTAACCCCTCTGCAGTATCTTGAAAAGTACTATACGACAAATACCAAAGTGTTACCGATGTCCCCGTCCAGTACAACATATTGAAAAGCGTTAAAAGATATGCTATAAAGACACAATGCCGAGACATCCAGACCGGGGACCATTTGATACGGACAGAAACAGGCTGATGCATACAGAGAATGCGACATTCGGTAATCGGTTTGAAGCTGTTAATGATTGCACTATGTATCCTTCGCCTTGGGACCATCAACCTGCAGATGTCCTGGGGACATTAGATGTAGTCCGGAATGTAAAATCTAAAATTGGGAAATCCATGTCGAGAGAACGCGGCAGACCTCGACCGAATAAACATCGCCGATAATAATCATGGGAACTGAAAACAAAAATGCTCGGGGTGTTATTGATCAGACATGCGGGTTTCCTCGTCGTTTTAAATTGCCTTCTGAGAGAATTTCTATCATTGACTTATCTCAAGGTCGACAAGAGGTTCCTGTTAGGTCTGTTGTTTGTGGTCAGCTTACGAGAGTTAAGGGAAGAGGAATATGCAACGCATCCGGTGAAAAAAGAATAGGATGCATTCAGTTGGCAAATTTAAGAAGAGAGTCAGCAGCGCATGCTTCCGAACAGCAGGTACCAGTTGTTGCATGGCAAGATCCGATTGTTGAAGCAAGAGAAGTTTTCCCGAATCCTGAACCCGAGGTTTCTCAGAGTCGTAAAAAGATGTCTGAAGAACAAGCGGGAAAAATATTGAAAAAAGATATTTCAGAAATTGAGAGAACTATCGTTTCTGCGGCGCTTGTTACGAAGAAAGACCATCCTGGAAATCCGGAATTGTTATTTCCGGACAGAAGAGGAGCGCAACAAGAAAGATTTGCCCGATATGTTGTCGGACAATTAAATTTGAACAACAGTGCGTTAAAAAATATGAGGAGGAAAAAAGAAGTTGAAGCTGCTGTAGACCGTGTGCAAGGTATGCTTCGCGCGGGATCCGATTATCCCGACCTCATGCCGAAAGTGCTGAAAACATTTCTGGATGGTATATCCTCTTTAGGCAAGGTGTATCACAACGTGGATCCGGCAGACCTCGCGCTTGTTTTAACCGGTGAGAAGGACTGGGAGACGTTTGTGCACGAACGGAAAATCGAAATAAACAGTCAACGACAGAACTCCTGAAGCCATCATTGACAAAAGATTCATAAACTAGTCATGATGGAGGTATGGATGAGCAAGATACTGAGGTCATACTTCCGCCCGAAGAATATTTTTTCTTACACACGAAAATACTCAAGGTTTTGCTATACGCGTGCGGATGTCTTGTATTGATTATTCTGATATATGTCTTTAGTTTCCTGTTTGTGACATACCAGCATAGAAATGATTCTTTGAACCAATCTCTTGCGGATCCGGGAAATCTTCCTGGGGGACCCATTGTACGGAGTAAAACTGTTTGTCGAAGACAATTATTTGTATCTTCTCTTCAACAGTTCAGACAGGATTAGCTATGCAATGCATATATCCAATGAACGGATTGCAGAAGTACATACCCTTCTCATGCGTGCTGAAGAGAATATGCAGATATCTCATAATCCGTCTGTGTCCGAAGTTTTCGCACAAACACCTACACAAACCAGAATGTCTGCATTGCTGACATCGGCATCCTCGTACATGGAACTCGCGCAAAACAGCTGCAGATGATGCAAAAAGACTATCTTTTGTCGGAAGAAGATAATGACATGAATACTGCTGTCTGTCTCCAGGACAAACTTTCTCAAATGAATACAGAGTATACGCTCATGCAGGAAAGCGCCGCTCGTCTGAATTCAGCAATTGATGACTCAGATACCGATCGTGCGAATCAGGAATTTATCATAGTACATGTCTATTCGGATACTGCGAAAAAGATATCGCAAACTGCCAATCAGTGTATGGGTTTTTATAATGAAATCGCAGACATTCCCGATGTGCCCGCTGCCGTTTCTTCATATACGAGTATTCCGTCTTCACCGGAAACTTCTACCGCGCCGGTTCCGGATCAGTCGTATGCATTATCTATCTCGGAAACGACACTTTCCCGCATTGCTGTTCCGCTTTCCGATTATACGATGCTGCAGCAACGGATACAAAACGAGATTCCTAAGATAACTCAGCCGGAGTTACTCGCGGACAATATTACTTTAGCCGATACACAGCAAATGCTTTTGTCGGATGATCTGGCGGAGGAAGTCCTCTGTATCTCTCATGATCAGACACCTGTTTCGCCACAAACATTTACGACACTGCAACAAATTGAATCGGGTTTGATCGCCTCTCATAATACGACGACGCAGGGAATCAATCAGGTTGTCCGCAGTAATACAAGTATTGCAAGCCAATTGAGCGTCAATGACGTACATAATCTGGGAACGATTGTGCATAATACGCTTCTTGTTCCGCAGACAAGCCAGACGGTACAACAAACAGTGCAATTTATGCAGATGTATATGCAGAGCGTACAAAAGACCTCGTCTCTTTTAGGTCAGCTTTCCGGCACAAGTCAGAAATATCTGACATTGCAGAAACAACTTATTTCTTCTCTGATTCTTCAACCCGATCAGTTGAAAAGTGACATGTCTTCAACTCCTGCGACAGCTGCGGTTGTCAGTAATATTCTCCCGTTAAATGCTTTGTCTGCAGAGCCTATGATTCTTCGTCTTTCGAAAGTATCATTGCCCGATGCGCTAAAACTTTCTTTTTCCCAAATGCAGATTGACCAGCAAATGATCAATCAGTTTGTCGAGGAAAAACAATCGTCAGTATATATTTATCCCATAATTGTCAGTTTTAATCGGACAAATGAGGATACGAAACATTTACTTGGACAGGATACACAACATGCTCCGCAAACACAAAGTCTGTCAAGTACTGCGAATAAAATCGCATCATCGGTGAATCAAGCGACGAAGAGTATCACTGCAAATACACCACCGTCTTCGGAAAACACGACTCAGACTGCTTCGAAGATCGTTGTCCTGCCCACGTCTTCCGTTCACCAGACACCAATTCCTCTTGTCACACCGATTCCTACTGTTTCTTCCGGATCAAATATTCCTACCGGTTCGAAGCCTGCTCCCATGATTCCCATTCCAACACAATATCTTACGCTTCAGCAAACGAACGTTAGCTTTCCGACGCTGACACTGACGCCGACTGTGGATCCGACACTCTGCAGCAATAGTAACCCGGGCGGAACGTGTGTGAACGGAGAAACATGTCAAAATGTTTCCGGGCAGTATTCGTGCGCCTATCCGGCATGCACGGGAGGAACGTCATGTCATAATCCGTATGCAAACGGAGCATATAGTTGTGGTGCGCAATGTGATGCGAACGGATCGCGTTGCTGTATGGCGCCGTCTCCGAATCCTACTGTGACCGCCGTGCAAACAGGTCAGATTTGTAAATCGTCGTACGGAGGCGCTTGCTACAGTTGGGCGAGAGGAGGTTGTCCGAGAGGATATAGTCAGGCAGTCGCGTCCAGTCCGTATATTGATTGTCCGGTTGAATTCGGAGCGCCGCATCAGGATTATTGCTGTATTGCTGCAGGAAAAAATGAAGACTGAATATAAACAGTACGCCTTTATATATCGATAGCTTCTTTGTTTCTTTTTGAACCATACGCGCCTATGGTTGGTCTCTTTAATTCTCTGATTCCGTTATTGTAAGGATAGCAAGGTGTACGTGTAAGTAGTTCATCAAAATTTTCTTCTTGTGCCTCTCGTACGCCGCTCCCCTGTGCTGACATTCCGATAATGCGATGTAAAAAGCTCCCAACTGTTTCTCTTCTCATAGTGTAATAAGTAGAGTGTAGCAGGAAAAAATTCCGTAGTCAATTTGCGGGCTGACTTTTGATTTTTTTTGACTTTCTTTGAGTCTCATTTCATATCCGTCTATGAAGACAGAAAGGCTTAGGCAAATGGTCAGTCGGACGACGAAGACTGATAAATTATTTATTATAAAGTCATAGTGTTTTAGGCTAAATGCTAGAATATTTATTCTAAAATAGATTTTTACTACTTGATATGGCTGAGAAATTAACTTATGATACATTTATATGATATTGGCAGAACGTCTACACGGTCATGCGGTTCATAGAGAAACTATCGCTCCAGATCGTTTTAAGCCCAAACCTCTTTTTGAAAGAAATAGAAACGGAATAGTATCGCCTTCCAGAATTGCGGGATACGGCGGAGTAGTTCCATTAGCTATCGCGGTTTCTAATGGGAACCTTGCCGCTACGGCGGTAAGTACAATTATTTCTGTGATTTTTACAGAAGCTCTTCACCGCCGCGCAAAAAATTTATCTGATTAACTCACCTTACGCAAATACGTTTCTGGTAAGCGATCCGCCAGCTGGCGGAGAGCGCATCCGGAATCGATTCTGGACAGGCCAGAAACATAGTAACTG